>JACMQP010000243.1 GCA_014376915.1 Ramlibacter sp. | reverse complement strand
GTCGGCCTTGATCTGGGCCTTGCGGACGATCTCTTTCCAGATCGTCTGCTCTTTCGCGATGAAAGCCGCGAACTCCGCTGGCGAGCCGCCGCCGCCCACCGCGCTGTCGGTCGCGAAGCGCTCGGTGACCGCGCTGGACTTCAGGGCCTTGTACGACTCTTCCTGCAGCTTCTTCACCACATCGGGCGGGGTGCCGGCCGGCGCCAGGATGCCGTACCACTGCGAGGTCTCGAAATCCTTGTAGCCCATCTCGGCCACCGTCGGCACGTCCGGCAGCGCCGCGATGCGCTGCTGCGTGCCCACCGCGATGGCCCGCAGCTTGCCGGCCCGGATGTGCGCGCCCAGCGCCGGCAGGCCCGCCGACGATGCCTGGGTGCGCCCAGCCAGCAGGTCGGTCAGCTGCGGACCGGTGCCCCGGTACGGAATGTGGGTGATGAACATCCCGGTGACCAGCTTCAGGTATTCCATCGCGAGATGGCCGGCGCTGGCGTTGCCGGCCGAGCCGTAGTTGAGCTTGCCAGGGTTGGCCCTGGCGTAGGCGACGAACTCCCTGAAGTTTTTGGCCGGCACGTCCGGATGGATCACGAACACGTTGGGCACCTTGGCCAGCAGCGTGACCGGGATGAAGTCCTTGTTCACGTCGTAGGGCTGGTTCTTCAGCATGTACGGATTGACGGCCAGCGTGCCGACGTGCCCCAGGATGATGGTGTGGCCGTCGGGCGCGGCGTGCGCCGCCTCCTGCATCGCCACCGTGCCGGCGCCGCCCGGCTTGTTCTCGACGTACACGCTCTGCCCGAGTTGCCTGGTGAGTTCCGCGGCGACGGAGCGCGCCACAATCTCCGAGGTGCCGCCCGGCGCGAACGGCACCAGGAAGCGGATCGCCCTGGTCGGCCATTGCGGCTGCGCGCCGACCGTCGAAGGCAGGTACAGGGTCGCGCCGGCGCCGGCTGCGACGGCCAGGACCTGGCGGCGGGTGGGAGTGAAGTCGTCGCGCATGGGGAAAGTCTCCTGGATCGGCGCCAGCTTATTTCAGCGCGGGCTCATGCGGTACCGGCGCAAACCCCAAGCGCCGGATCAGGTCCGCGGGCGGGGTCATTCGGCCGAAGCGCCCGCGTCGCGCACGATCAGTTTCCACTTCTCGGATTGAGCTGGCGACTTCATTCGCGGTAGCCCGAGTCCATCAGGTCGAGCTTGCGCAGCAGCGCCGGCCATTCCATGACGCCATACGGCCGGCGGGTGCCTGGCTGGTAGTTGCTCCAGGTTTCTTCCAGCACATGCCGGGGCACCGGCCGCAGCGGCGTGTTGCAGGACATCGCGCCGATCTGCGAGCGGCAGGCCAGCTCGAGCCGATGGGTCCAGTTGAAAGCCTCGCCGACCGTGCGACCGACAACCATCGCGCCATGGTTACGGAAGATCACGGCCTCCCGGTCGCCGAGGTCGCGCAGCAGCGATTCCTGCTCCGCCGTGTTGAGGACCACGCCCTGGTAGTCGTGGTAGCCGATCTTGAGGAAGCGCATCGCCGTCTGCGTGATCGGCAGCAGACCGCAGTCCAGCGCCGACACCGCCATCGAGGCCCAGCTGTGGGTGTGGATCACGCAGGCGATCTCCGGGCGCGCCGCATGCACCGCGCTGTGGATCACGTAGCCG
>JACMQP010000242.1 GCA_014376915.1 Ramlibacter sp. | reverse complement strand
GCCGGCGACCGCACAATCGCGGCCAACTACACCTTCCCGCCGTCGTTCGCGACGCGTGTCGCCGTCGCCGCGGCGCCGTCGCTTCGGATCGAGCGCTTTGCCGTAGCGCCGGTCGGCCGGGCCGAGCCCGGCGTCGAACTGGTGTTCCGCCTGAACGGCATGGCCGGCGCGACCGCCTGGCTCGACATCCCGGGCATTGCCTCGCATGTCGCGATGCGCGAAACGCAGCCGGGACACTACCAAGGCATCTACGTCGTGCGGCAGGGCGACAACCTAAGCGCCGCTGGCCTGGTGACCGCCACGCTGCGCTCCGACGACAACAGCGTGGTGACCGCAACTTTGCGCCAGCCGCTGGTCAACGACCACGGCCCGACGCTGGAGGGCTCCGACCGGGCCGGCGACCGGGCGCAAAAACCGTGGAGCTTCGAAGTCGGCGGGTCCGTGCCGGGCGGGCCGTCGGCGGTGCTGCCACTCATGGTCATGAGCCACCAGAACAATGCGATGGTCGGGCAGGACGTGACCACGGTCCGCGGCCGGACCGCGCCGTTCGCCACCGTGCGCGTGCGGGTCGACGCCGTTTCGCCGCCCGGCCGCCGCGCCGATGCCGGCGTGGCCCAGCGCCTGCTCTCGGAAACCGTGCAGGCCGACGCCAACGGCGACTTCAGCTTCGACTTCACTGCGCGTTACACCCAGGACAACGCCACTTCGCTCCCGGTGCCGGGCACGCGCTACGAGGTGTCGATCACGGCCAACCGCGACAACGTGACCAGCGAGTCCCGGCTGCTGCTGCTCCAGCGCAGCTGACGCCCTGCATGATGGGCTGGGTTGGTGCGTTGCGAGTGGCCGCGCTGAGCGCCGGCTAGCGATTACAGTCTCCGGCAACGGGAGACTTCCATGCAATGCTTTTCGCTGACGCGGCAGGACGCCGTGGCCCACCTCGTGCTCAACCAGCCGGAGGCGCTGAACACGATGCATCCGACCTTCTGGCGAGAGCTCGACGAGGTGCTCACGCAACTGCACCGCGAAGGCACGGCCCGCGCGCTGGTGATTTCTTCGACCGGCAAACACTTCAGCGCCGGCATGGCGCTGGAAACCTTCGGCGGCGCCATCGCGATGGACGACAGCAGCCCCGAAGGCCGCGCCGCGATCTTCGACCTGCTGACCGACATGCAAGCCACCTTCACCAAGCTGGAGACCTTGCGGATCCCGGTGATCGCCGCGATCCAGGGCGGCTGCATCGGCGGCGCAGTCGACATGGTGACGGCGTGCTGCATCCGCTACTCGACGGCGGACGCCTTCTTCTGCGTCCAGGAAATCAACATCGGCATGGTGGCCGACGTCGGCACGCTGCAGCGTCTCCCCAAGCTGTTGCCGCTGGGACTGGTCAAGGAACTGGCCTACACCGGCCGCCGGCTGCCAGCGCAGAAAGCGCTCGCCCATGGACTGGTCAACGAGGTGTTCGACACCCAGGAAGCGATGGTTGCCGCCGCGCTGCAGTGCGCGGGGGAAATCGCCGCCAAGCCGCCGGTGGCGATCTGGGGCACCAAGCAGGTGATCCACTACGCCCGCGACCATCCGGTCGACGATGCGCTCAGGCAGATGGGCTGGGTGCAGGGCGCGATCTGGAGCAATGCGCATGTGCGCGAAGCGGTCACGGCGATGAAGGAAAAGCGCGCTGGGGTCTTCCCGGATTTGCCGGCGCTGGCGTCCTTCAAGGATCTCTGATCACTGGCGAGCGGTGCGGATGTTCGCCGGCAGCGCGCCCGGATGGCTGGTGCGCAACGGGTTGATGTCGAGGCCGCCGCGCCGCGTGTAGCGGGCATAGACCGTGAGCTTGACGGGCTTGCACCGCCGCCAGACGTCCATGAAGATCCGCTCGACGCACTGCTCGTGGAACTCGTGGTGGTTGCGAAAGCTCACGAGGTAGCGCAGCAACCCGCCCTGGTCGATCTGCGGGCCGGCATAGCGGACCTGCACGCTGCCCCAGTCCGGTTGCCCGGTCACCAGGCAGTTGCTCTTGAGCAGGTTGCTGGTCAGCGTCTCCTCCACCGGTTTCTGGTCGAAGGCGGCCGTCAGAAGGTCCGGCCGCGGCTGGTAGTCGGTGCACTCGATGTCCAGCCGGTCGAGGCTGAGGCCATCGAGTTCGTGCACCGGCTCCCGGTCGAACTGGTCGGGCAACAGCAGCTTGACGCCGACCGACGATTGCGCCGGCGCGCCGCGCCACACCGCCTCGCTCACATCGGCGCGGATGCGGTCGCGCACTTCATCGAACGAGGCGAACCGGCTGTTGCTGAAGCTGTTCAGGTACAGCTTGAACGACTTGCTCTCGATGATGTTCGGTGTCTCGCACGGCACCGTGACGTGCGCGATGGCCACCTGCGGCTTGCCGCGCGGCGTCAGCCAGCTCAGCTCGAATGCCGTCCACAGGTCGGCCCCGAAAAATGGCAGCGGCCCGGCGAGGCCGAGCTCGTCGCGCTTGGGCGCGCGCGACAGCGGGAACAGCAGCGAAGCGTCGTACTGGTCGACGTAGGGCGCCGGCTTTCCCAGCAGCGATTGGTCAGGGGTGTTCAAGCAGCGGTCCTCGCGGATTCCAGGTGCGGCAGCAGCGGCGCCAGGATGTGGTCGATCACGCCGGGCGGCAGATCGTGCCCCATGCCGGGCACGCCCACCAGCCGGGCGCCGGCGATGCGCCGTGCCGTGTCCACGCCGCAGGCGTAGGGCACAAGCGGATCGTCGCGGCCGTGCACCACCAGCGTGGGCGCCTCGATCCGGCCGAGTTCGTCGGCCCGGGTCAGGTCGGCGATGACGGCCAGCATCTGCCGCAGTGTGCCGGCCGGATGGAAGCTGCGCCGCATAGATGCCTGCACGCCGTCGCGCAGGGTCTTGTCGTCCAGCGGGAAACCGGGACTGCCGATCAGTTTGAAGAAGCGCACGGTATTGTCGATGACGGCCGGCTCGCTGCGGTCGGCCGGCCTGGCCACCAGCGCGCGCAGCACGTCGGGCCGCGGGCCCGGCAGCTGGCGCGCTCCGCTCGAACTCATGATGCTGGTGAGGCTGAGCACCCGATCCGGCGCGGCCAGTGCGACCCTTTGCGCGATCATCCCGCCCATGCTCACGCCGATCACGTGCGCCTTGCCGACGGCCAGCGCGTCCAGCACGCCGATCACATCGGCGGCCATGTCCCTGAGCGAATACGGCGACAGCAGCCGCAACCCGAGCCGGCGTTTCAGGCTCTGCCACATCAGGTTGGGCGTACCAAGCTGGTCGAAGTGCTCCGAAAGGCCGACGTCGCGGTTGTCCAGCCGCACGATGCGAAAACCGGCGCCAGCCAGCGCGCGGAGGAAGGCTGGCGGCCAGGCGATGAGCTGCATGCCAAGGCCCATCACCAGCACCACCACCGGCCAGCCGGCCTGCGAGCCGTCCGTGCCGCTGTCCTCGACCTCCAGCGAAATCCCATTGGCGACCAGCTTCATTCGAACCGCCCTTCGCGCAGCCACTTGGTGGCGATCCACTTTTCGCCCTCCAGCACCGGCGCCCCGCCGTGCAGGGTGCGCGTCACCGGATGGGGGCGGTCGTAGCTGAAGAACACGGCGTTGCCGCGCTTGGGCGCAACCACCAGGTTGACGTCGGGAAATGTGGTGCCGCCACCCTTGTCCGGCTCGGCCAGGTACATCACGATGGTGGCGACCCGCTGGCCGCCCCGCTTCAGGATGGTGGGCGTGCCCGGCTCGACCGGGTCGAAATAGTCGTAGTGCGGCTTGTACTGGGCGCCGGGCCGGTAATGCAGGATCTGCAGGCCCTCACCGTTCTCCTCGGGCCAGTCCAGCAGCCGCGCCAGCCGCGCTTCGAGCCGGCGCACCACCTCGTGTTCGCCACGCTGGAAGAACATGCCATTGCTGGTGCGGTCCTCGTTGACTTCCTCGCCACCGGTCTTGGTGGCGACGGTGAGCGAGCGCGCCAGCCGCGGCTTCGCCAGTTCGATCAGAGCCTCGCACTCCTCGTCGGACAGCAGGTTGCCGAGCACGACGATGCGCGGGTTTTCCATCGCGTTCAGTACATGCACCCGGCGGTCGCCGGCGTCCAGGTACAGCGGAGACTCCGCCAGCTTCAGGTCCGGCACCGCGATGGGCACCGGGAGCGCCACCTGCACGCCGGCCTCCGCGAGATGGCCGCGCAGCGTCGTTTCCATGGCTTCGACCGCCACATCCTCGGCCCAGCCGGAAGCCAGCATCGACTGCAGCACCGCTTCGGCCTGGTGGCCGGCCTGCGCCTGTTCGACGATCCATTGCCGCAGCTGCGGCGTGATCTGTTGTGTCGTCATGCAGCCTCCATGGCCGGGTTCTTGCGCCGGAACACCAGTCGGTCCGGACTGGAGACCGCGTTGGCGAAAGCGTAGCCGTCCAGGTTGAACTGTTCCAGCGTCCTGGGCATGGCGACGCGCTGCTGGATCGCCCAGCGCGCCATCAGGCCACGCGCCCGCTTGGCCGAAAAACTGATGATCTTGTAGCCGTCGGGCCGCAGTTCCTCGAACACGCAGTCGACTACATGCGCTTTCAGGATCCGGGTTTCGACGGCCCGAAAATATTCCTGCGACGCGAGGTTCACGACCACCGGCGTCGCATCGGCCGCCAGCCTCTGGTTCAGGTAGGCGGCGATCTGCGGCGCCCAGAACTGGTACAGGTTGGCGGCCTTGCCGACCTTCAGCACGGTGCCCATTTCCAGCCGGTACGGCTGCATCAAGTCCAGCGGCCGCAACACGCCGTACAGGCCGCTCAGGATGCACAGGTGCTGCTGCGCCCAGTCCAGGTCCTCGCGCGGCAACGTGGGCGCGCGCAGGCCGTCGTAAACATCGCCGTTGAAGGCCAGCGCCGCCTGCTTGGCATTGTGCACGCCGAATTCCGGCGTCCAGGCCCGATAGCGCTCCACGTTGAGGCTGGCGAGCTTGTCGCTCAGATCCATCAGGACGGACACCTGGCGGGCGGACTTCCTGCGCAGCACGTCGATCAGCTGGGTCGACTGCGGGATGAACTGGGGCTCGGTGTGGGGCAGGTGGGCCGCCTGGGTGGCGTAATCGAGGGTCTTGGCCGGGGACAGCAGAAACAGCATGAACCGGATTATCCCCGCCGGCTCATTTCCAGTTTCGGGCCAGGAGCCACTGGCTGGTGGCGACGGCCAGCGCCATGGCGGCGTATCCGAGCATGCTGCCGTCGCGTCCCGACAACCACAGCCCCGCCAGCAAGGCGGCGGCGCCGGCCACGAAATCCAGCACCCAGGCGGTCAGCCAGGCCCCGCCGCGGCCGGGAAACAACACCCGGGCCGACAGGCTCACCAGCAACGCCACCCCGGCAGCCGGCGCCAGAAACCCGGCCAGGTGCCAAAAAAAGTCGAGCGAGCCCATTCTTCAGGGCCTTTGCGTTACAGCAAGTACTTGAGTCATCAGCAAATTTTATAATCTGCCCATGGCAGTCTGGGCCCTGGGCATCAATCACACGACCGCGCCGGTGGATCTGCGCGGCCGTTTCGCCTTTGCGATCGAACAAATCCAGCCCACGCTGGACGCCCTGCGGGGGTCGCTGAGCCGCCACCCCGAGGCGGCCATCCTGTCCACCTGCAACCGGACCGAGATCTATTGCGCCGGCGAGCAGCAGGACATCGAGCAGACGCTGGACTGGATGGCCCAGTCCGGCGGCGTGCCCCCCGCCCTGCTGCGCTCGCATTCGTACCAGCTGCGCGATGGCCTGGTCGCGCGCCACGCGTTCCGGGTCGCCAGCGGTCTCGACTCGATGGTGCTGGGCGAGCCGCAGATCCTGGGCCAGATGAAGGACGCCGTGCGCGCCGCCGACCAGGCCGGCGCGCTTGGCACCACGCTCAACCAGCTGTTCCAGCGCTCGTTCGCCGTCGCCAAGGAAGTGCGCAGCGCCACCGAGATCGGCGCCCATTCCATCAGCATGGCAGCCGCCGCCGTGCGGCTGGCGGGCCAGCTGTTCGAGGACCTGGGCCAGATCAAAGTGCTGTTCGTCGGCGCCGGCGAGATGATCGAGCTGGCGGCCACCCACTTCGCCGCGAAGAACCCCAAGGGCATTGCCATCGCCAACCGCACGCTGGAACGCGGCGAAAAACTTGCGGCCCGGTTCGGCGGCGAGGTGATGCGGCTGGCCGACCTGCCCGCGCGCCTGCATGAATTCGACGTGGTCGTGAGCTCCACCGCAAGCACGTTGCCGATCATCGGGCTGGGCGCTGTCGAGCGCGCCCTGAAGGCGCGCAAGCACCGTCCCATGTTCATGGTGGACCTGGCGGTGCCGCGCGACATCGAGCCCGAGGTCAAGGACCTGCAGGACGTATACCTCTACACCATCGACGACCTGGCGCAGGTGGTGCAGACCGGCCAGGCCAGTCGCCAGGCCGCGGTGGCGCAGGCCGAGGTCATCATCGACGCCGGTGTGCAGAGCTTCATGCACTGGCTGGACCAGCGCGCCGGCGTGCCGCTGATCCAGCAGCTCAACGCCCAGACCGACCAGTGGCGGCAGGCCGAGATCGCCCGCGCCCGCAAGCAGCTGGCCCGCGGCGAGGACGTGGACGTGGTGCTCGAAGCGCTGTCCCGCGGCCTGACCCAGAAGATGCTGCACGGCGCCATGGCCGAATTGCACGCCGGCGACGCCACGGCGCGCGAGCGCGCCAGCACCGCGATCCAGCACTTCTTCCTGCGCAAAGAGCGTTAGCGCCGCCTCCTGCGTCGCCTCCTCAACGTGTCATTGCGGGCTTGAACCGCAGTCCACTCCTCGAATGCATGGATGCCGGATCCGGCCCGGCATGACAATCCAGATCCCATGAAACCCTTCCTCCGCCAACAACTCGAGCGCTATCCGGTCCGCCTGCAGGAACTGGACTTCTTCCTGTCGCAGCCCGACGTGGTGAGCGATATGGACCGCTTTCGAGCGTTGACCCGCGAGCACTCGGAAGTGAGTGAGGTCGCGGCCCGGTACGAGGCTTTCCTGCATCGTGAGCACGACCTCTCCGGCGCCAGGGGGATGCTGGACGACCCCGACATGGCGCAGATGGCGCAGCAGGAGATCGGCGAGGCCGAGGGGGACATCGCCGCGCTGGAAGAAGAATTACAGCGGCTGCTGCTGCCCAGGGACCCGGACGACACGCGCAACGCCTTTCTGGAAATCCGCGCCGGCACCGGCGGCAACGAATCGGCGCTGTTCGCCGGCGACTTGCTGCGGATGTACACGCGATACGCCGAGCGCCAGGGCTGGAAGACCGAGATCGTCAGCGAAAGCCAGGGCGAAGTCGGCGGCTACAAGGAAGTGGTCATCCGCCTCGTCGGCGAAAGCGTCTACGGGATGCTGAAGTTCGAGTCGGGCGGCCACCGCGTGCAGCGGGTCCCGGCCACTGAAACCCAGGGCCGGATCCACACCAGCGCCTG
>JACMQP010000027.1 GCA_014376915.1 Ramlibacter sp. | reverse complement strand
GAATACCGCCACCCCAAGAAGAAGTGGCGCATCAAACAAGGCGCGACGCCCACCTGGTACAAGACCCGCAACGGCATCCGGACCAAGGCGCTGTCGGGCGCCGCCCGGGTGGCGCGCTTCCGTCCGCACAAGTTCAACTGATGTCGGACACGCCCAACAAGGAAGACGAACTCGCCGGCCCCGAACAGCCCTTCGTCGCGCACCTGGAGGAACAGCGCGCGCGGCTGAACAAGGCGACCGCTGCCAGCGGGGTGGTTCCCGCCGTGCTGTTCCTCTATCCCGGGCCGGCGGCGCTGTACGACATCCTGGCGGCGCCGCTGATCGCCACCCTGCCCAAGGGCGCGACGCTGATAGCGACCTCGGTGATCTCGCCGTTCCTGGTGCCGCTGAAGATCCTCTTGATGGCCGCCTTCCTGGGCGCGCTCCCGGTCGTGCTGTACCAGGCCTGGGCCTTCGTCGCACCAGGCCTGTACATGCACGAGAAGAAACTGGTGCTGCCGCTGGTGGTGTCGAGCACCATTCTGTTTTTCGTGGGCGTGGCGTTCTGCTACTTTTTCGTGTTCGGCCAGGTGTTCAAATTCATCCAGGGCTTTGCCCCAAAGAGCATCACGGCGGCGCCGGATATCGAGGCCTACCTGAGTTTCGTGCTCACCATGTTCCTGGCCTTCGGGCTGTCGTTCGAAGTTCCGATCGTGGTGGTTGTCCTGGCGCGTCTGGGCGTCGTGTCGATCGACAAACTGAAGGCCTTCCGCGGCTACTTCATCGTGCTGGCGTTCATCATCGCGGCCGTGATCACGCCGCCGGACGTGGTCTCCCAGCTTGCGCTCGCGATCCCGATGGTTCTGTTGTACGAAGTGGGAATCTGGGCCGCACAGATCTTCATCAGGACAACCCAGCCGCCGGCCGAAACCGGCGCCACCGATTCGTAAAGGCCGGTCAGCGCTGCACTGACTTGGGCTTGGGCCGCACGCCCGGGGTGACCTTCAGCTCCACATTCTCATCACGCCGCTGCAGCCGGACGCCGGCAGCCATGCCGGGCTTGAGCGCCGCCACCTGCGACAGCAGTTCCGAAACCGCGGCGATCTGCTTGCCGCCGACCTCCACGATCACGTCGCCGGGCCGGATCCCTGCCTGCGCCGCCGGGCCGTTCTGCAGCACGCCGGTGATCAGCACGCCGCGCCTGGCTTTGACGCCGAAGGTCTCCATCAGCTCCGGCGACAGCTCCGCCGGCTCGACGCCGATCCAGCCGCGCGTGACGACGCCGTCGCGCACGATGCTTTCCAGCACCATCCTGGCGGTCGAAACGGGGATGGCGAAGCCGATGCCCATGCTGCCGCCCGAGCGCGAATAGATCGCCGTGTTGATGCCCATCAGCGTGCCATTGGCGTCGACCAGCGCGCCGCCGGAGTTGCCGGGATTGATCGCGGCGTCGGTCTGGATGAAGTTCTCGAAGGTGTTGATGCCAAGCTGGTTGCGGCCCAGGGCCGAAACGATGCCGCTGGTCACCGTCTGGCCGACCCCGAACGGATTGCCGATGGCCAGCACCTGGTCGCCGACCTGCAGCAAGTCCGAGTTGCCCAGCGTGATGGCCGGCAGCCGGTCGAGGGCGACTTTCAGGATCGCGAGGTCGGTTTCCGGGTCGGTGCCTATCACCTTGGCGCGGGCCCGGCGGCTGTCGTTGAGGACCACCTCGATTTCGTCGGCGCCCTCGACCACGTGGTTGTTGGTCAGGATGTAGCCGTCGGCGCTGATGATGACGCCGCTGCCCAGGCCCGCCTGCGGCTGGCCGTCGCCCTGCTCGCCGAAGAAGAACCGGAACCAGGGGTCATTGGCCTGCGGGTGCTTTTCGGGCGCCTTGGTGGTGTTGATGCTGACGACCGCAGCCGACGCGCGCCGCGCCGCCAGCCGAAAGCCGCCCGCCGGCGGGGCCGCCGTAGGCAGCGCCGAGCCCTCGATCAGCGGGATGCCGGTCGACCCCAACACCACGGGCCGTCCGACCCAGTCCGGCTTGAGCGTGCTGACAACGAAATAGGCGGCCAGAAAAACGGTGACCGCTTGCGAGAAAACCAGCCAGAAACGACGCATGATGGATGTGGGGGGCGGCAATCCTGGAGTGTAGCGGGCTGCCGCGATTGCGGGCTCAGCGCCGCGAGGCGCGGTCATTGGCGCCAGGGCGGGTGGGACGGGGCGCGCGGCGCGCCGCGAGCTGGGCTTCTTCGACTGGCACCACGTTGCCGGTTTCGGGATCGAGCATCGCCGTGCGCGACGGCATCCCGCGGGCCGCGTCCGCCATCCGTTCGGCATCGTGCAGGACGTCGTCCAGGTTGGCTTCCTGCGGCGTGAGGTGGACGATGCCGACGCCGATGTCGGGATGGATCTCGAACCGCTGGCCGTCTCCGGTGCCCACGGTCATCGGCCGGCGCAGGCTGCACGCGACGCGCAGTCCCAGTGTCCGCAGCCACACCGGCGCGTCGATCGACTCGACCAGGCAGACGAAACAGCGGTCGTAATAGCGCCCCACGGGATTGACGACGCCGACCTGGCGCTTGATGCGACCGGCCAGCGCGATGAACATTTCGTTGACGCCGCGCGCCCCGGCCTGCGCCCGCACGCGGTCGACGTTGAACACCATCACGGCCAGCACGGCGCCGTCGCGCTTCATCCGCCGCCGCCGCCGCTGCGCCTTGACCAGCCGTTGTCCCAGCGTGATGCCAGTGTGCAGGCGCGTGACCGGGTCGAAGTCGGAACTCGAGTCCTCGTGCCGGGCGCGCCAGTCGGCCTGGTCGCGGCGCCACAGCACATAGCCGGTCAAGCCGTTGGAAAGCGCGGCGCACAGGGCAAACAGGCCCTGCCAGGCGGCGGTGACTTGCGGCAGTTGCATCGCCGTGGCGTACATGCCGGCGATCGCCGGCAGCGTCAACAGGCAGCCGAATGCCATGGCCGGCGCCAGCTGATCGCCCATCAGGGAAGCGCGCCAGATCACCCACAGCGTGAGCGACGCGGCCATCAGCGTCAGCGCGCCGGCTGCCGCCAGCTGCTGCGCCTGGGGCAGGGCGAAACAGCCCAGTGCCGCCAGCGGCGTGACCAGCGCTGCGAGCCGCAGGGCCGCGGCCATCAGTCGCTCCCGATGGCGGGCGTTCAGCCAGCCGCCGACCCAGAAGGCGGAGAGCGCCACGCACAATGGACCGGCCATCACCTGGGCCGCCTCCAGCATCTCGGGGTCGACAAACGGCTCGAACACTTCCGGCAAGCCGCTCAGGACGGCCACGAATGCGAAGACGGTCAGGTGGAAGGCCGCGCTGTGGCCGCGCGAGACGCTCGGACGGGCGGCGAGATCGACCAGGCGGCCCAGCGCCACTGCGCCGATCGCGCCGAGTGCCAAGCTCCAGATGATGATTTCCACCGCAGTCATGCGACGGCCGCCCCTGTCTTCTTGTTGGTCGTCGGTGCACCCGGCAACGAAAAGATTATTGGGCGCCGTCCCCGCCGGTGGATGCGGGAGTTCCCTAGGCTGGACGACAATCCGTCTGTCAACGTCCCACCTCGCCATGGCCACCCAGCAACAGCTTCTCATTGCTTTCGATACCTTGCTCCAGCCGGACCGGTTCAAGGACTACGGCCCCAACGGGCTGCAGGTCGAAGGGCGCACCGAGGTTGCGCGGATCGTCTCGGGAGTCACGGCCAGCCGCAGCCTGATCGAGGCGGCGATCGCCGAGCGGGCCGACGCGATTTTCGTGCACCACGGGCTGTTCTGGCGCGGCCAGGACGGGCGGGTGACCGGCTGGATGAAGCAGCGCCTTGCCCTGCTCCTGGGCCACGACATCAACCTGTTCGCCTATCACCTGCCCCTGGATGCCCATCCGGAGTTGGGTAACAACGCCCAGCTCGGCCGCAAGCTCGGGCTGCGCGCCACCGGGCGGTTCGGCGATCAGGACCTGGGCTTTCTCGGCGAGCGCAGCGACGGGACGGCCTTCGCTGATGCGGCCGCGCTGGCCGCGCACCTGGATCTGGTGCTCCAGCGCCCCGTCGTCCAGGTCCAGGGCGATGGCCGGCCGCTGCGGCGGATCGCGTGGTGCACTGGCGGCGCGCAGGGCTATTTCGAGGATGCGATCGCCGCTCGCGCCGATGCTTTCGTCACCGGCGAAATCTCGGAACCGCAGGCGCATTACGCGCGGGAGTGCGGCGTCGCCTACTTCGCCTGCGGCCATCACGCGAGCGAGCGCTATGGCGCGGCAGCGGTGGCCGGCCATATCGCAACCGCTTGCGGCATCGAACACCTGTTCATCGACATCGACAACCCGGCATGAAACCGATCGCGATCACGCTCGGCGACCCGGCCGGCATCGGCCCGGAAATCATCGCCAAGGCCTTCCGCGACGGCGGCGACGCCATGCGCGGCTGCTTCGTCGCCGGCGACCTGGCCTGCCTGAGGCGCGGCGCGGCGGCGGTGCAGGGCGGCCAAGTGAGCCTGCCGGTCGCGCTGATCGTATCGCCGGCGCAGGCGCTGCAGGCGCCACCGCGCAGCATTCCCTTGCTGCAGGTCGTGCCGCAGCAGGTGCCGCCGCCGCTGGCCGTGGTGAGTGCGGCGGCCGGCAGGATCGCGGCAGACTGCGTCACCTGGGCGGCTCGCGCCGCGCTGGGTGGCGAGATTGCTGCGATCGTCACCGCGCCGCTGCACAAGGAGGCGCTGGCCGCGGCTGGCGTCCGATTCCCGGGCCATACGGAACTGCTGCAGGCCGAGGCGGCGGCGCACCTGAGCCGCTCCGTGGCGCAGGTGCCGGTGCGGATGCTGCTGGCCAGCGACGAACTGCGCACGGTGCTGGTTAGCATCCACATGTCGCTGCGTGACGCCATCGAGGCGGTCGATTTCGACACCGTACTGCAAACCCTGCGCATCACCGACCGTTCGCTGTCTACGCTGCTGGGGCGCCGGCCGCGGATCGGCGTGGCGGGGCTCAATCCGCATGCGGGGGAGGGCGGGCTGTTCGGCCGCGAAGAGCTGGAGGTGATCGCCCCCGCAGTGCAGGCTGCGCGGGCCGAAGGGATCAACGCGCTCGGGCCGTTCGCCCCCGACACGGTCTTCATGCGGGCCCGATCCACCGGCGTCCGGCCGGGCGAGTTCGACGTCGTGGTGGCGATGTACCACGACCAGGGATTGATCCCGGTGAAGTACCTGGGCGTGGACAAGGGCGTGAACGTCACGCTGGGCCTGCCGATGGTGCGCACGAGCCCCGACCACGGGACCGCCTTCGACATCGCCGGCAGCGGCCGGGCCGACGCCTCCAGCCTGCTGGAGGCGGTCCGGATGGCCCGCCTGCTGGCGGCGGGGGCGGCGGGGCCGGTCAGGACCGCCTGAGACTGTCGCGGATCTCGCGCAGCAGCACCACGTCCTCGGCCGGCGCCGCCACCGGCGCCACGACCGCTTCGGCGCGCCGCATGCGGTTGATCTGCCGCACCATCAGGAAAATGATCAGCGCCAGGATCACGAAATTCACGGCGACGGTGATGAAGTTGCCGTAAGCGAGCACTGGCACGCCGGCCTTCTTCAGCGCGTCAAGCGTCTGCGGCGTTCCGGCCGGCACCGGCCCCAGCACCACGAACAGGCTGGAGAAGTCGAATTTGCCGAACACCATCGCGACGACCGGCATGATCAGGTCGTTGACCATCGAGTCCACGATCTTCCCGAAAGCGGCTCCGATGATCACGCCGACCGCCAGGTCAACGACGCTGCCCTTGACCGCGAACTCGCGAAATTCCTTCATCATTCCCATGGCGGCTCCTCCCGTTGTTTGCCGCCCGCAGTATCGGCGCAACGCGGTGTCACCGGGTTAAATCCGGCATTTACGGTCAGCTACAATCATGGGTTGACAGTGACAAGAGACATCCTTGAGGACCCCCATG
This sequence comes from Ramlibacter sp., assembly GCA_014376915.1. The sequence goes on along the minus strand of JACMQP010000027.1, from coordinate 1,091 downwards.
AGTGAGACCCCAGTAGACACCAGCAAACGGACGTGGCTGATCGCGTCAGGTTGTGTCGGTGCTGTGGGCGTCGGCGTGACCGCCGTGCCCTTCGTCAGCAGTTTCCAGCCGTCGGAGCGGGCCAAGGCCGCAGGCGCTGCCGTCGAAGCGGACATTTCCGCACTCAAGCCGGGTGAGAAGATGACAGTGGAGTGGCGCGGCAAACCGGTCTGGATCGTCCGGCGAACGCCCGAGCAACTGGCGACGCTCCCCAAGCTCGATGCCCAGCTCGCCGACCCGAAGTCGCAACGCAAGCCCGACGAACTCACTCCCGAATACGCCCGCAACGAGGGCCGTTCGATCAAGCCGGAATACTTTGTCGGCGTGGGCATCTGTTCGCACCTCGGCTGCTCGCCTTCGGACAAATTCCAGCCAGGGCCTCAGCCTTCGCTGCCCGATGACTGGCAAGGCGGCTTCCTGTGCCCTTGCCATGGCTCGACCTTCGACATCGCCGGCCGCGTCTTCAAGAACAAGCCCGCGCCCGACAACCTGGAAGTGCCGCCGCACATGTACATCACTGACGGCCGGCTGTTGATCGGCGAGGACAAGAAAGGATGAGAGCTTGCCGGACAGACCAGAACAGCCAAGTGAGCTGCCCTGTCCACAACTGATCAAAGAAAAATATGGCTGAATTCAAGGAAATTTCCCCGAACGCCTCTGTGGGCCAGAAGCTCGGCAACTGGTTCGACAACCGTTTCCCGACGGCCGGTGGCGCATACCGTGACCACCTGTCCGAGTACTACGCGCCCAAGAACTTCAACTTCTGGTACTTCTTCGGCGCGCTGGCGCTGCTGGTGCTGGTGATTCAGATCGTCACCGGCATTTTCCTGGTGATGCACTACAAGCCGGATGCGGCCAAGGCCTTCGAGTCGGTCGAATACATCATGCGCGATGTGCCATGGGGCTGGCTGGTGCGCTACATGCACTCCACTGGAGCCTCTGCCTTCTTTGTCGTGGTGTATCTGCACATGTACCGCGGCCTCATCTACGGCAGCTACCGAAAGCCGCGCGAGCTGGTCTGGATTTTCGGCTGCGCCATCTTTTTGGTGCTG
>JACMQP010000241.1 GCA_014376915.1 Ramlibacter sp. | reverse complement strand
CATCCGGCTCGCCGGAAGCGACGCTTCGTTCGGCTGCGCGGCCGATGACACGCTGCTGCGCGCGGCGCAGCGCGCCGGGCTGGGCTTTCCCTACGAGTGCAACGTCGGCTCCTGCGGCAATTGCCGGTTCGAGCTGGTCGAGGGCGACATCGAAGTCCAATGGAACGAGGCCCCGGGCTCGACCGAAAAAGACCGGCTACGCAAGCGCTTCCTGGGCTGCCAGTCCCGGCCGCTCGGCGACTGCACGATCAAGCTTCGGCTCGACGCCCGCTATGAGCCGCAGCACCCGCCGCAGCGCGTCACGGCGCTGCTCGAAAGCAGCCGTTCCGTCACCCATGACATGGGCGAATTTCGCTTCGTGCTGGATCGTCCGCAAGCCTTCGAGCCCGGTCAATATGCGCTGGCTTACCTGCCGGGCGTGACCGGCGCGCGCGCTTATTCGATGAGCAACACGCCGGGCGAAGGCCAAGTCTGGGAATTCATCGTGCGGCGCCAGCCGGGCGGAAGCGGCAGCCCGGCGCTGTTTGACGCGGTGGCGGTCGGCCAGCGCATCGGCTTCGACGGCCCTTACGGCATGGCGTGGCTGCGGCGCGACGCGCCGCGCGACATCCTGTGCATCGCCGGAGGATCCGGGCTCGCCCCGATGCTGTCGATCGCGCGCGGCGCCATTGCCGAGCCGCAGCTGGCAGGGCGGCATGTGCATTTTCTCTACGGCGGCCGCACTCCGGCCGACATCTGCGGCGAAGAGGTGCTGCGCGAGTTGCCCGGCTGGGGCGAGCGCCTGAGCTATTACCCGGCCATCTCGCCGTCTCCAGGCGGCACCGCGCCAGACTGGACCGGCGCCGTGGGCTACCTGCACGAAGTGGCGCTGGAGCGCTTCGGTGCACGCCTGCCGGAGCTTGAAATCTACTTCGCCGGCCCGCCCGCGATGGCAGTGGCACTGCAAGGCATGTTGCACGGCGCCAAGGTGCCGCCCGCCCAGGTGCACTTCGACCAGTTCTATTGATCTTCCGAGACAGACCATGCCCGATTCCATTCAACGTCCCGCGGGCGTCCCGCTGTCGGCGCACAGCCTGAACGACCACCAGGGCGGTGCCGGCCTGGAGCATGACCATGGCGAAGGCGGGGACCACGACCACGACCATGATTTTCAGGGGGTCGTCAACGGCGTCGACCAGACGCTCTGGGCCCAGGACAACGTCGTGCTGCACAGCGTGGGCATCGACATCGGCTCGGCCGGCACTCAGGTGGTGTTCTCCAAAATCCACCTGCAGCGGATCGCCGACCAGCTGTCCACGCGCTACGTGGTGATGTCGCGCGAGACGCTCTACCAGTCGCCGATCGCGCTGACGCCTTACCAGAGCGAATCGCTGATCGACTCGGCGGCGCTCGGCGAAATCATCGAGCAGGCGTATGCCGCTTCGGGACTGACCGCAGACCAGGTGGACACGGGCGCGGTGATCCTGACCGGCGAAGCGCTGCGCCGGGAAAACGCGCAGGCGATTGCCTCGGTGCTGGCCGAGCAAGGCGGCGAGTTCGTCTGCGCCACGGCCGGCCACCACATGGAAAGCATGCTGGCGGTCTATGGCTCCGGCGCGGCGCGGCGCTCGCACGACGCGTCGACGCGCATCCTCAACGTCGACATCGGCGGCGGAACCAGCAAGCTGGGCCTGGTTTACAACGGCGAGCTGCAGGCCACCGCGGCTGTTCATCTCGGCGGGCGGTTGCTGGTGGTGGACACTGCCGGCCGCATCACGCGGCTCGACCCGGCCGGCCGGGCGCATGCCCTGCGCGCCGGCTTCGACTGGCAGGTCGGCAGCGTTGTCGAACGCTCGCAGCTGGTGCAGGTGGCCGAATCGATGGCCGATGCGCTGTTGCGGATCCTGCAGCAGCGGTACACCGAATCGGACCTCAGCCAGCTGCTGCTGACCGATCCGTTGCCGGCCGTCGACCGGCTCGACGGCATCATGTTCTCCGGCGGCGTCGGCGAATACGTCTATGGCCGCGAGCCGCGCGATTTCGGTGACCTCGGCAAGCATTTCGGCCAGGCGATCCGCGCCCGGCTGGACGCCGGCGCGTTGCCCTGGCCGTTGCTGGAAGCGGGGGAATGCATCCGGGCCACGGTGCTGGGGGCTTCCGAGTACAGCGTGCAGTTGAGCGGCAACACCACGTTCGTGTCCGAGCCGCGGCTGCTGTTGCCGCGCAAGAACCTGCAGGTCGTGCCACTGGCGCTGCCGCTGGAGGACGTGATCGACCCGGCCGAGGTGACGGCAGCGCTGACGCGTTCGTTCCTGCGGCACGACCTCGTCGAAGGCGACCAGGACAACGCCGTCTCCCTGCGCTGGAGCGGGCCGCCCATCTACCAGCGGCTGGCGGCGCTGGCGCAGGGACTGGTGGCCGCGCTGCCGCGCACGCTCGAGGCGGCCAGTCCGCTCTATGTCATCGTCGACGCCGACATCGCCCAGACGCTGGGGCACCTGATCCAGGAAGACGCCCGCGTGAAAAGTGAAGTGCTGGTGATCGACGGCATCACGCTCTGGGGCTTCGATTTCGTCGACCTGGGACGCATCCGCATGCCCTCGATGACGGTTCCCGTCACCATCAAGTCGCTGGTGTTCAGCGAGGATCCGCGCTCGCACGGAAAATCGGTTTCGGACGACTGGCATCGCCACGGCGAAGGGCCATTGCACACCCACCACGACCACGACCACGACCATGGGCATGGGCATTCCCACTCCCACCGCGTTCCGGAATTGCTGAGACCCCCCGAGCCGGAAGCGGGCCCATGATCGCCGAAGCCAGCCTGCTGTCATCGTTGGCCCTGGTCTGCATGCTGGGTGTGCGGCATGGATTCGATGCCGACCACATCGCCGTGGTCGACGGCATGACCCGCGCGCGCCAGCTGCACGGCTCGTACTGGACGGCGAGGCTGGTCGGCGCCCAGTTCGCGCTGGGGCACTCGGCCACGATCCTGCTGGCGTCACTGCTGCTGCACGGCCAGAGCGCCGCTCTCCCGGCGTGGCTGGACGGCATCGGGCTGGTGATCTCCACCTGTTTCCTGCTGGCCATTGCGGCCTCGAACTTTGCGCACGCCTGGCGCCCACCGGATGGCTCGGTGCGTCCCGGCGGGCCGATTGCCCTGGTCTTGCGGCGCCTGAACGGGCAGCATCTGCACCCGGCCCTGGTCGGGATGGCGTTTGCGCTGTCGTTCGACTCACTGGCCCAGGCCGCATTCTTTGCCAGCCGCGGCAGCCAGTTCAGCGGAATCAGCGCAGTGGTGCTGCTGGCCGTGGCATTCGGGCTGGGCATGCTGGTGGCCGATGCCGGCAATGGCGCGCTGCTCAACTGGTTTGCCGGCCGCAGCGATCGGCTGGCTCGGCACGCCAGTCGCTTCTCGAGCGGCTTTATCGCCCTGATTGCCCTTTTTACCGCCGCTGCCGGTTTGCTGCGCGAATTCGAAGGCGGGTTCGCCGCGACCTGGGACAACCTTGGGCTTTGGGTCGGCGTGGGAATGGTGGCGCTGACCTCGGTGGTGTATTCCGTGCGCATCTCGCTGCAGAAGGTCCGCGTGCAGGCTGGCGGTGCAGCCCGCTGACTGAACGCCGGAGCAGCTGCTGCCGCCAGCACCGCCGACCAACGTTCCGCTGGAAGGAACGATGTTCTTGCATTTGAACCGTGAGCGGATTCGCTCTACACTCGCGCCAGGAACAACCAGATGACCCTTTTGCTGAACAACCACGACGTCCAGCAGGTTCTCACCGCCGAGATGACGATGCGTGCGCTGGAAACTTCCTACCGCCAGCTGTTCGACAAGGAGGCGGTTTGCCGGCCCCGGATCGACATCCGCATTCCTACCGGCTCGCCAGGGCGCTTCTACCAGTGGGGGACGATGGAGGGCGGCTCCACTTCGGGCTATTTCGCCATCCGCATGAAGTCCGATGTGATGGAAGAGCGGGAAAGCAACGGCTCACGCACCGAAGAGAAATTCTGCGTTCGCCCAGGTCGTTTCTGCGGCCTGATTTTCCTGACCAGCATCGAAAACGGTGAGCCGCTGGCGCTGATCAACGACGGCTATCTGCAGCACCTGCGCGTCGCCGCCGACGGCGCCATCGGGGCCAACATCATGGCCCGGAAGGACGCCAGCGTGCTTGGAATGCTGGGCTCCGGCGGGATGGCCCGCTCGCATGTCGAATCGCTGCGTCGCATCAGGGATATCCGCCGGATCCAGGTGTACAGCCCGACCCTGCGCAATCGCGAGCGGTTCGCCGCTCAGATGCGTGCCGAGCACGGCATCGACACCGTGGCGTGCGACGACCCGCGCGATGTGTACCGCGGCGCGGACATCCTGGCCGCATGCACCGACTCGGCCGTCCCGGTGATCCGGGGCGAATGGCTGGAGCCCGGCATGCATGTCATTTCCGTGGGCGGACGCCCGGACGACGCGGCCAGGAAACGCTTCGACCTGACACTGCGGCTCGGGACGGCGCCGGCGCCGGTCGGGCGTCCCGAGCTCGGAACGGCGGACGAGTACCTCGGCTACATGGCGCGTCCCGACGACAGCGTCTGGCAGGGGCGGCGCCTGGGAAAGCGGGCGCCAGCCGTCACCGGACAAGGCGGCGACGTGATGCTCGAGGAGATCCTGAAAGGAACTGCGCCGGGCCGGACCTCCGGCCAACAGATCACGTATTCGGAACGCGGCAACATCCAGGGCGCGCAGTTTTATGCGGTCGCAGCCGTCGCTTACGAAGAGGCCAAGAAGCAGGGGCTCGGACATGAATTCCCGACCGAATGGTTCCTGCAGGACATTCGCGACTGACGGCAAACAAAAATCGATTTCGACAACCACACCAGGAGACACCAGTGGCAGATGTATTGAACGAGCCGAACCCGCCCGCCGACGAGGCGGTATGGGAGCGGTGGACCAAGAAGCGGGTTTTTGTCCGGGCGCTGGAGGGCACCTATGGCGAGCTGGTGAACGAGCTGTTCAGCCAACCGCGCGTCTACCCGTCCAAGGACTGGAAGTGGAAGGGCGGGCCGCAGAACTTCGGCAAGAAGATCATCAACCCGCAGGCGGTCAAGGTGGCGCAGTCGATCGAAGCCCACCTGGACGTGTACGCACCCGGCGGCTACGGCCAGAAGCATGGCCACATGAACAGCGCCGTGTTCTTCGTGCTCAAGGGCAAGGGGCATGACGTGCATGACGGCAAGCGCCACGACTGGGAGGCGGGCGACGCGCTGATTGTCGAGAACGGCTGCGTGCACCAGCACTTCAACGACGATCCGGACGGTGAGTCGATCGTGCTGATCATGAAGGCCAAGCCGCTGTTCCTGTTCATGCACATGCTGTTCCAGAAGGTGGTCAGCTACCCACCCAAGGATCCGACGCCGGGCCAGGAAAACTACACGCCGCCGACATATCTCTGAAAGACCGCATCGCCATGACCAACATCGTCGACAAGCTCGAACACCAGCGGGCTCACACGCAAACACTGCAAGCCGACTTCTACGGTAAGGCACTCGAGGTTTCCGAGCGCTTCCGCGAAGAATACAAAGGCCGGCTGAACGTCGTCAAAGCCGCCCAGATGCCCTTTGAGCGCTCGCCCGATGGCCTCATCAAGCACATCATCCACGAGGACATGAACACCAAGGAATGCTGCCTGGACATCTACATGCAGTTCCTTCCCGCCGGCAAGGCCAGCGGCAAGCACCGCCACCTGACCGAGGAGATCTTCTTCGTGGTGGAAGGCAGCGGCTACGACCTGCACTGGGACGTGCGTTTCGACTGCAAGGACGAGATGGAGTTTTCCTGGGACGAGGCGCCCAAGCGATTCGACTGGAAGCAGGGCGACTTCGTCTACATCCCGCCGTATTGCGCCCACCAGCATTTCAACGCCGACCCGGCCAACGAGGCGCGCATCGTCGTCGTCAACAGCCGGATCGTCAAGCCGATGGGGTTCGACTGGTTCGAGCAACTCGAACACGCCGAGGGCTTCTGACATGTGCGGCGAAATCGAGGAAGAATCGCGCTACGAAGACGACCTGTACCAGCGCTTCCTGGTGCACAGCCGGGGCGCCATCGCCCGCTCGCCGAAGGGCAGTGGCGACCTCAACGGCTATCTCGATGGGCTGTTCGGCGAAATGCTCAAGCGCTGCGTCCAGGACGCGCAGGCCGCCGATCCGGCGGACGCTTACCGGCGCATGGCGATGCAGTCGCTGGTGTTGGCGCGCCTGGCCGGCTTCCTGGCGGGCCACGTGGCACTCAACGAAGATCCGTTGCGCAAGGTGATGGAAGCGATGATGCTCGGCTACGCGGAAGCCAACGCGACGCCGGATGTCCAGGACCATGGACATGACCATGGTCCTGGGCATGACCACGGCCACAGCCACCATCACGGGAACCATTGATGCGGTTACACGCGTGGTCCCTGGCCCTGATGCTGCTGTCGGGACCGGTCCTGGCAGCGGGCTGGACATTGCCCCCGGATGCCGGCCATGTCGAACCCGATGCCATCGCCTCGATCCTCGGCGGCGACGACTACCCGGTGACGTCGGGCTACCGGACCAAAACCGAGT
>JACMQP010000240.1 GCA_014376915.1 Ramlibacter sp. | reverse complement strand
GGATGTCGGCCTGCGGCAGGTCGCCCTGCGCGTCCATGGTCAGGACGGTCGCGCCGCGAATGAGGGTGCGGCTCAAGGTCAGCTTTCCAGGCCGTCGCTCATCTTCACGTTGTCGGGAGTGAGTTCCAGCCCGGCGTCCTTTGCGGTCTCCACCAGCAGCACCGCGAAGTCGATTTCGTCATAGCCGCGACCGACCATCCGCGCCACCGACTCACGGGTTGCGGCAGCTGCCGGCATCGCCACGCCGTGGGCCTTGGCCGCGGCGAGGCCCAGGTCCAGGTCCTTGAGCAGCAGCTTGGGCGTGAAGGTGACCTGGTCGAAGGTCAAATTGGTGAGCATCGGCGTCTTGTACTTCGTGTACATCGAGCCCAACACCGAATCGTTGATGCTTTCCAGGAATACGTGGCGCGGGATGCCGGCCTTCTCGGCCAGCACCGTGATCTCGCACAGGTTCTGGATGATCACGCCGAACATGGTGTTGTGCGCGATCTTCCAGACCCGCGCCAGCTCGCCCTCACCGACCCACATCACCTTGCGGGCCATGGCCTGCAGATACGGTTCGGCTCTGTCATACAGCGCTTTCGGACCAGACGACACCACCAGCAGCTTCCCGGCCTTGGCCACCTTGGCGTTGCCGGAGACCGGCGCGCACAGGTAGTCGACGCCCATCGCTTCGAGCTGGGCGCGGATCTCGGCCGAGCCTTCCTGAGAGATCGACGAGCTGTCGACCACGACCTTGGGTTTCCGGCCGCCGGCCACCAGGCCGCCTTCGCCGAACAACACCTGCTTGAGGTCGTCGGTGGTGGAGACCATGGTGAACACGATTTCGCAATCCGCCAGTTCCTGCTTGGTGGCGGCGATCGTCGCGCCGTACTCCACCAGCGACTCGGCCTTGCTGCGGGTGCGATTCCAGACGCTGACGCCATGCCCCGCCTTCAGCAGGCGCTTGACCATCGCCTCGCCCATGCGGCCGAGGCCGATCCATCCAATGCTGTTTGCCATCTCTTCGGGTTCCTGTCGGTTAATTTCTGCGACGCTGCCGCAGTGTGAAACCGGCGCGCGGCGCTGGCAAGCACCGGTCCCGAAAATCAGTTTTCCGATGGCTGAAGCACGCTTCCGGCGCCGGTCGCCGGGATGGCGCTACACCCGCTCGAGGATGACTGCGATGCCTTGCCCGACACCGATGCACATGGTGCACAACGCGTAGCGGCCACCGCTCCTGTGCAACTGGTTGACGGCGGTGGTCGCGAGCCGCGCGCCCGAAGCGCCCAGCGGATGGCCGAGCGCGATCGCGCCGCCGTTGGGGTTCACGCGGGGGTCGTCGTCCTGCAGCCCGAGCATGCGCAGCACCGCCAGGCCCTGGGCGGCAAAGGCTTCATTGAGCTCGATGACGTCCAGCTGTTCCAGCTTGAGGCCGGTGAGCGCCAGCACCTTCTGCGTTGCCGGCGCCGGGCCGATGCCCATGACACGCGGCGGCACGCCGGCCGTCGCCATGCCGACCACACGCGCCCGGGGCGTCAGGCCCTGCCTGGCGGCCGTGGCCTCGTCCGCCAGCAGCAGAGCGCAGGCGCCGTCGTTGACCCCGCTGGCATTGCCGGCTGTCACAGTCCCGTCGGGACGCACCACGCCCTTGAGCCTGGCCAGGGATTCCATCGACGTTTCGCGTGGGTGCTCGTCCTTGCTGACAACGATCGCATCGCCCTTCTTCTGGGGGATCGTCACCGGCGTGATTTCACTGTCGAAGAAGCCGGCCTTCTGCGCGGCGACGGCCTTCAGTTGCGACGCGAGCGCCATCCGGTCCTGCGCCTCGCGCCCGATCTGGTGGTCGGTCGCGACGTTCTCCGCCGTCTCGGGCATGGAGTCGACGCCGTACAGCTCTTTCATCCTCCGATTGACGAAGCGCCAGCCGATGGTGGTGTCGTAGACCGTGTTGGCGCGCGAGAACGCGCTCTCGGCCTTGGGCATGACGAAGGGCGCGCGGCTCATGCTCTCGACGCCGCCGGCAATCATCAGCGTCGCCTCGCCGGACCGGATGGCTCGCGCGGCGGTGCCGACAGCGTCCAGCCCCGAGCCGCACAGCCGGTTGATCGTGGCGCCCGGCACTGCGAACGGCAGCCCTGCCAGCAGGCTGGCCATGTGGGCGACGTTGCGGTTGTCCTCGCCGGCCTGGTTGGCGCAGCCGAAGATCACGTCGGTCAGCGCTTCCCAGTCGACGTTTGCGTTGCGCGCCATCAGCGCCGCCAGTGGAATCGCGCCGAGGTCGTCGGTGCGCACCGACGACAGGGCGCCGCCGTAACGGCCGATGGGAGTGCGGATGGCGTCGCAGATGAAAGCTTGTCTGGTCATGTGTGTTCTCCGGCTCGGGCCGCGATCGGCAGCCCGATGAGTTGTTCGAGTTCGGCGTGGCCCAGGCCATCGACCCTGTCGACCAGCCTGAGACCCTGCGGCGTGCATTCCAGCGTCGCGAGATCGGAGTAAATGCGCGCGACGCAGGCGATTCCGGTGAGCGGGTAGCTGCATGTCTCCACGACCTTGCTGTCACCCTTCTTGGTCAGCAGGTCCATCATCACCCAGGTCTGCTTGGCGCCGATGGCGAGGTCCATCGCGCCGCCGACGGCGGGAATGGCGTCCTTCTCGCCGGTGTGCCAGTTGGCCAGGTCACCGGTGGAAGAGACCTGGAAGGCGCCCAGCACGCAGATGTCCAGATGCCCGCCGCGCATCATGGCGAAACTGTCGGCGTGGTGGAAGTAGGCGCCGCCGGGCAGCAGTGTCACCGGCTGTTTGCCGGCATTGATCAGGTCGTAATCTTCCCGGCCGTCGGCCGGTGCGGGGCCCATGCCGAGGATCCCGTTCTCACTGTGCAGCACCACCTCGATGCCTTGCGGCAGGTGGTTGGCGACCAGCGTCGGCATGCCGATGCCGAGGTTGACGTAGGCGCCGCCGTGGATGTCACGCGCCACCCGCTGGGCGAGCTGCTCTTTGGTTCGCCGCTGGTAGTTCATGACCTGAATCCTCCGCCTTGCGTCGCGACCCGCTCGATCTTCACGATCTTGCTGATGAAGATGCCCGGCGTCACCACGGCCTCTGGCTCGAGCTGGCCGAGTTCCGCGATCTCGTGGACGGTGGCGATGGTTCGCCTGGCGCCCATCGCCATCACCGGGCCGAAGTTGCGCGCCGCCTTGCGGAACATCAGGTTGCCCCAGCGGTCGCCGCGCTCGGCCTTGATCAGGGCGACGTCGCCGTAGATCGGGTGCTCCAGCACGTACTGACGGCCGTTGATCTCGCGGGTTTCCTTGCCCTTGGCGAGGTCGGTGCCGAAACCTGTGGGCGTGAAAAAGGCGCCGATACCAGCGCCGGCGGCGCGGATCCGCTCGGCGAGGTTGCCCTGCGGCACCAGTTCGAGTTCGATCTTGCCGCTGCGGTACAGGCCGTCGAACACATGGCTGTCGGCCTGCCGTGGAAAGCTGCAGACGATCTTGCGTACCCGCCCGGTCTTGAGCAACGCGGCCAGGCCGGTGTCGCCGTTGCCGGCGTTGTTGTTCACGACGGTGAGGTCCTTCGCGCCCTGCGCGATCAGGCCGTCGATCAGTTCATTCGGGATGCCGGCCGTGCCGAAGCCGCCGATCAGGACGGTGGACCCGTCCTTGACGCCGGTCAGCGCTTCGGCCACCGAGGCCGCGATTTTGTCGATCATGAGTGAAGTCCTGGCCAAGCCGCGAAGATGATCGCGCCGGCTCCCGCCCCCTGTTGGTCACGCCTTGCGAAAGCCCATCACCAGCAGCACGCCGCCGAGCACGACCGCCCCGATGCTCAGCCACTCGGGGATGCCGACTTCCTTCTTCTCCTTCACATTGAGCTGGATCGGCCCGATCTGGGCCTTGGTTGTTTCCTGCATGAAACTGAAGCCCCCGGTGAAAAATCCCGCGAGGCCCAGGACGATGAGGATGATGCCGCTGATCTTCATGGCGTTCATGGTTTGCTCCCTGGCCGGGCCTGTCCGAAACGGCTGGGCCCCGGCGCCGCCCAGCGTGCCCGACTGTAGGGCATCGCGTGCTACGCTCAAATTCCCATGTTCAATCCGTCCCAGGCCGATGTCCGGCGCTTCTTCTGTTCGGTCCACACCAGGGGCGCGGATGGGCAACCGATGGACGCGCTGGAGACGCTGGCCGGCCAGTGGCTGCAGGAGCATCCCGAATACCACGCCGACCTGGTCGACAGCGACGCTGCGGTGGCGCGGGTCTACGAAGCCGATGCCGGCAAGACCAATCCGTTCCTGCACCTGTCGATGCACCTGTCGATCAGCGAGCAGTGTTCCATCGACCAGCCCCGCGGCATCCGGCAGGCGGTCGAACTGCTGGCCTCGCGCCGCAATTCGCTGCATGACGCCCATCACGATGCGATGGAGTGCCTGGGCCAGATGCTGTGGGAAAGCCAGCGCGCCGGTCGGCCGCCAGACGGCCAGGCCTACGTCGAATGCGTGCAGCGCCGCGCGACGAAATAGCACCACTCAAAGACGAAGCCCCGCATCGCGGGGCTTCGTCTTTATCTCTGCGCGAACGGCACTAACGGAACTTGCTTTCCGGCACCGTCTTCAATTCGCCGTCCAGCGAGCCGACGTAGTTGGCCAGGGCCTTCAGTTCGGCGTTGGAGAACTGCTTGACGATCGCGCCCATCACCGCGTTGTTGCGGCCCAGGGTCGGATTGTTCTCGGTCTTGTAGGCGCGCAGGGCGGCGAACAGATAGTCGTTGTGCTGGCCCGCGATCTTGGGATAGCCGTCGATCGGCTGGGAGAAGTTGGCGCCGTGGCAGGACACGCAGGCAGCCTTCTGCAGCAGGGCCGCGACCTGGACATTCGGTTCCTTGTTGGGCTTCTCGGCCAGCTTGTGGCCGGCATCCGCGCCGCTGGCGGCGTAGAAGTCGGCGATGTCCTTGATGTCCTGCTCGCTTAGAGTGACGGCGATGCCGCGCATCGTCGGATGCTTGCGGTCACCCGCCTTGTAGGCAACGAGGGCCGAGACGATGTACTTCGCGCTCTGGCCCGAAATCATCGGCACCCGGTAGACCTCGGGGAAACTGGCCTGGTAGCCCTTGATGCCGTGGCAGCCGATGCACATCGCAACCTTCGCCTGCAGCAACTTGGCATCGGCCGGCGCGGACCTGGCGGGCGCCAGTGCCTCGACTGAAACCGCTGCGGGCGCGGGGGTCGGCGTGACCGACGATGCCTGCGTCGGCGCCGTGGACGGCGCCTGAGCATACCCAAGACCCGTCACGCAAGCGACACCCAGGGCGAAAAGCGTGGTCAACAACTTGTTCATTTTGCGCGCACAATCCAGTGAAGGTTTTGTAGTCCAAATCAACCTTCGATTATATCCAGCGCCATGCGGCGTCCCCAATCCCCCCGAATCCTCCCATGAAGTTTAAAGGCTCCCAGAATTACGTCGCCACGCAGGATCTGATGTTGGCGGTCAATGCGGCGATTACTCTCAAGCGTCCGCTCCTGGTCAAGGGTGAGCCGGGTACCGGCAAGACGATGCTGGCCGAGGAGGTGGCGCAGGCGCTGGACATGCCGCTGCTGCAGTGGCACATCAAATCGACCACCAAGGCGCAGCAGGGCCTGTACGAATACGATGCGGTGAGCCGCCTGCGCGACTCGCAGCTGGCCGACGTCGACGGCGGCCAGCGGGTCAAGGACATCCACAACTACATTGTCAAGGGCGTGCTCTGGCAGGCATTCACGACTGATCAGCCGGTGGCGCTGCTGATCGACGAGATCGACAAGGCGGACATCGAGTTTCCCAACGACCTGCTGCGCGAGATCGACCGGATGGAGTTCTACGTCTACGAGACGCGCGAACTGATCAAGGCGAAGCACCGGCCGCTGGTGTTCATTACGTCCAACAACGAGAAGGAACTGCCGGACGCCTTCCTGCGCCGCTGCTTCTTTCACTACATCAAGTTCCCCGACGCCGAGACGATGAAGCAGATCGTCGACGTGCACTTCCCCGGCCTGAAGCAGGAACTGCTCACGGCGGCGATGAAGACCTTCTACGACGTGCGAAACCTGCCGGGCCTGAAGAAGAAACCATCCACCTCTGAGCTGCTGGACTGGCTGAAGCTGCTGCTGGCCGAGGACATCCCGCTGGAAGCCCTTCAGAGCAAGGACGACAAGGTCGTCGTACCGCCGCTGGTGGGCGCACTCCTCAAGAACGAGCAGGACGTGACCCTTTTCGAGAAGCTGGTGTTCATGCAGCGTCACAACCGCTGAAGCACGGTCTCAGGAGCGCGCCGTGAACCCGTTGTTGATCGAGGGCCTTACCGACGCCGTCGGCTTCATGGCCGGCGTACTGGTCGCCTGGCTGGCCGGCCATCTGCTGGGCTTCGACCCGCTGGCGGACGGCTACGGAAACAGCGCCATCGCGGGCATCGTGCTGGCCGGCCTCGGCGGGGGCGCGGGCGTCCAGCTGGCCCGCCGCTGGCGCGCCTCCCGCAAGGAAAAGTAGCATGCGCAAGCCCGAATCGGTGACCTTGCAGACGGACGTGGTGCGGCTGGAGCCGATGACGCGGGAGCACGCGGCCGGCCTGGAAGCGGCGGCGCAGGACGGCGAGTTGTGGACGCTGCGCGTCACCTCGGTGCCAGCGCCGGGCGAAGCGCACGCCTACATCGACGCCGCGCTCAAGGGCCGGGACGACGGCCACATGCTGCCCTTCGTGGTGCGGGACGTCGCCAGCGGCGCGGTCATCGGCACGACGCGCTATCACGACATCGTGCCGGCGGTGGAGCGGCTGGAGATCGGCTACACGTGGTACGGCAAGAGCTGGCAGCGCAGCCACGTCAACACCACCTGCAAGCTGCTGCTGCTGGCCCATGCGTTCGACACGCTCGGTGCCCGGCTGGTGGGCTGGCGCACCGACAACTTCAACTTCGCCAGCCAGCAGGCCATCGAGCGGCTCGGCGCACGCAAGGATGGTGTGTTGCGGCATCACGCGTTGCGCCGCGACGGAACGGTGCGCGACACCGTGATGTACAGCCTGGCTGCCGGCGAATGGGCCGAGACGCGGGCCCAGCTGCAATATCTGCTGGCCAAGCCGCGCGGCGGCGCGAACTGACGGGAGAGCGCGATGCTGATCGACTTCTTCTACACCCTGCGCAGCGCCAAGCTGCCGGTGTCGGTCAAGGAATACCTGACGCTGATCGAAGCACTGAAGGAAGGCGTCGTCGGCCCCAACAGCGATGACGGCGGCTGGGGCATCGGCGATTTCTATTATCTGAGCCGCGCCTCGCTGGTGAAGGACGAGAAGCACTACGACAAGTTCGACCGCGCCTTCGCCGCCTATTTCAAGGGCGTCGAGATGATCGCGGACTTCACCAGGGACATCCCGCTCGATTGGCTGCGCAAGAACCTTGAGCTCCAACTGTCGCCCGAGGAGAAGGCCAAGATCGCGAAGATGGGCTGGGACGAGCTGATGGAGACGCTCAAGAAGCGCTTCGAGGAGCAGAAAGAGCGGCACGAAGGCGGCAGCAAGATGATCGGCACCGGCGGCACCTCGCCCTTTGGTGCCTACGGCGTCAATCCGCAGGGCATCCGTATCGGCCAGGACAAGAGCCGCAACAAGAGCGCGGTGAAGGTCTGGGACCAGCGCGCGTACAAGGATTACGACGATACCCAGGAACTGGGCACGCGCAATATCAAGGTTGCGATGCGGCGACTGCGGCGGTTCGCGCGCGAAGGCGCGGCCGACGAGCTGGACCTGGACGACACGATCAGGGCCACCGCCGCCAATGCCGGCTACCTGGACATCAAGATGGTGCCGGAGCGGCACAACAAGGTGAAGGTGCTGCTGCTGATGGACGTCGGCGGCACGATGGATGAGCACATCCACCGCGTGGAAGAGATGTTCTCGGCCGCAAAGGCGGAGTTCAAGCACCTCGAGTTCTATTACTTCCATAACTGCGTCTACGACTTCATGTGGAAGAACAACAAGCGGCGCTTCTCGGAAAAGTTCGCCACGGTCGACATCCTGCGCAAGTACAACAAGGACTACAAGCTCATCTTCGTCGGCGACGCCACGATGAGCCCCTACGAAATC
>JACMQP010000239.1 GCA_014376915.1 Ramlibacter sp. | reverse complement strand
CTGATCGTGGTGATCCTGATGGTGCGGCCGCAGGGCCTGTTCGCCAGCAAGGTGCGGCGCTGATTTCTTCATCTCCAAGGACCGTTCCATGAAATCCCTGCAAGCCTGGATCAAGCGTTACCAGCTCGCAAGCCTGTTGCTGCTGACGGTATTGCTGGCGGTGGTGTTGCCGCTGTCGCTGGACATCTTTCGGCTTAATTTGGTCGGCAAGTACCTCACCTACGCCTTCGTCGCCATCGGCCTGGTGATGGTGTGGGGCTACGGCGGCGTGCTGAGCCTCGGGCAGAGCGTGTTCTTCGGCCTTGGCGGGTATGCGATGGCGATGTTCCTCAAGCTGGAGGCGTCCGATCCGATCAGCACCAAGATCCAGTCGACGCCCGGCATTCCCGACTTCATGGACTGGAACCAGATCACGGCGTTGCCGGCCCTGTGGGTGCCGTTCAAGAGCCTGCCGTTCGCGCTGTTCGCGGTGATCGCGGTGCCCACGCTGCTGGCCTGGATCGTGAGCTACGCGATGTTCAAGCGGCGGGTCGGCGGCGTCTACTTCGCCATCATCACGCAGGCTGTCGCGCTGATCCTCACGGTGCTGATCATCGGCCAGCAGGGGTACACCGGCGGCGTCAACGGCATGACCGACCTGAAGACGATGCTCGGCTGGGACACCCGGACCGACAGCGCCAAACTGATTTTGTACTACGTCTGCGTGGCGCTGCTGATCGGCGCCATCGTGCTGTGCCGCTGGATGCAGACAAGCAAGTTCGGTACCCTGCTGCTGGCCATGCGGGACAAGGAAGACCGGGTGCGCTTCTCGGGCTACGACGTCTCCAACTTCAAGATCTTCGTGTTCTGCCTGGCAGCAGCGCTCTCTGGCATCGGCGGCGCGCTGTTCTCGCTGCAGGTCGGCTTCATGTCGCCCAGCTTCGTCGGCATCGTGCCGTCGATCGAGATGGTGATCTATGCCGCCGTCGGCGGCCGCATGAGCCTGGTCGGTGCGGTCTACGGCACGCTGCTGGTGAACGCGGGCAAGACCTACTTCTCTGAAACCTTCCCCGACATGTGGCTGTTCCTGATGGCCGGGCTGTTCATCGGCGTGACCATGGCCTTCCCGATGGGACTGGCCGGGGTCTGGGAAAGCCATGTGCGTCCATGGTGGAAGGGCCGCATGGAAGCAATGCGCAAGCGCCAGGCCGTCGCTGCGTCCCGGACTAGTGAGGCGGCTCCCCGCGCTGTGCCGCGCGGGGCCTCCGTCGCTGCGCAGCCCTGCGCCTCGCCGGCCGTGTCCGACGGCGTCAGCGGCCAACACGCCTGAACGGAGACCCACGCCATGAGCAACACCGACTTCGCGCTGGCGGTCGAGGACCTGAGTGTCTCCTTCGACGGCTTCAAGGCCATCGACAACCTGACGCTGTACATCGACCGCAACGAGCTGCGGGTGATCATCGGCCCCAACGGCGCC
The DNA here is from genome assembly GCA_014376915.1 of Ramlibacter sp. The sequence goes on along the minus strand of JACMQP010000239.1, from coordinate 350 downwards.
GGCAAGACCACGCTGCTGGATTTGATCTGCGGCAAGACGCGGGCCAGCGCTGGCAGCATCAAGTTCAACAACATCGAGTTGACGCGGATGGCGGAACACCGAAGGGTGCGGTTGGGCATCGGCCGCAAGTTCCAAACGCCGTCGATCTACGAAAACCTGTCGGTGTTCCAGAACCTGGAAGTCTCGTTTCCGGCCGGCCGCTCCGTGCTGGGGGCGCTGGCCTTCAAGTGCACCGACGAAGTGAAGGCCCGGGTGCAGGTGGTGGCCGAGGACATCGGCCTGGGCGACCGGCTCGATATCGAGGCCGGGCTCCTCAGCCACGGCGAGAAGCAGTGGCTGGAAATCGGGAT
>JACMQP010000238.1 GCA_014376915.1 Ramlibacter sp. | reverse complement strand
GTCAAGGCCGGCAAGCTGCGGCTGGTCGGCGTCACCACGCCGCGCCGCATGCCGCAGTTCCCCGACGTGCCGACGGTGTCTGAATCGGGCCTGCCGGGTTTCGAATTCAATTCGTGGTTCGCGATGATGGCGCCGGCCGGCACGCCCCAGCCGATCCTGGAGTACCTGAGCGCTGAAGGGGCCAAGGCGCTGGCCCATCCCGAAGGGCGCGAAAAACTGAACGCGCAAGGCCTCACGCCGCGCGGCACCACGCCCGACGACCTGGGCAAGGCGATGCGCGTGCAGTTGACGCGTTACGGCGATCTGATCAGGCAGAACGGCATCACGGCGGAGTATCGAATGTCATCCCGGACTTGGTAGGGGATCCAGACGCGGGGCCGGCTGGCCTTTCGCTGGGCCTTTGGCGAGAATGCAGCATCCAACAACGGAGACGCATTCCATGGCCCGAAAGATGTTCAAGCAGTGGCTTCCCCTCCTGGCGCTCGCGCCGGCCTTGCTGGTTGCGACCGCGCCGGCGCAGGCCCAGGGCGCCTGGCCGACCCGGCCGGTGAAGATCGTGGTGACCTTTCCGCCGGGCGGGGCGCCCGACACGCTGGCGCGGGTGCTGGCCGACAAGTGGAGCCAGGCGCTGGGCCAGCCAGTGACGGTGGACAACAAGCCGGGCGCCGGCGGCAACCTGGGCGCGGACTACGTCGCCAAGAGCGCGCCCGACGGCTCGACGCTGGTGGTCGGCACCGTGGGCACCCATGCGATCAACCAGTCGCTGTACGCGAAGATGCCCTACAACAACGTCAAGGACTTCACGCCGATCACCTTCCTGGCCTCCACGCCCAACCTGCTGGTGGTGAACAACACGGTGCCGGCGAAAAACGTGAAGGAGCTGATCGAGCTGGCGAAGAAGGAGCCGCTGACCTTCGGCTCGTCCGGCAGTGGCACGTCGATCCACCTGTCGGGCGAGCTGTTCAACACGCTGGCTGGCGTCAAGATGCAGCACATTCCGTACAAGGGCCGGGCCCAGGCCGTGCCGGACCTGCTGGGCGGGCGCATCACCATGATCTTCGACAACATGCCGTCGGTGCTGCCGCTGGTGAAATCGGGCGACGTGCGTGCAATCGCCGTGACCAGCGCCACCCGGTCGCCGGCTGCGCCCAGCATCCCGACCATCGCCGAATCCGGCCTGCCGCAGTTCGAGGCCACCTCGTGGTTCGCGCTGCTCGGGCCGGCCGGCATGCCGCGCGAGGTGCAGCTGAAGATCAACGCCGAGACGGCGAAGGTGCTGGCCATGCCGGACGTGAAGGAGAAGCTGGCCACGCTGGGCCTCGATCCGGCGCCAGCCAGCCCCGAAGCGCTGGCCAGCCTGATCCAGGCGGAGACCGTCAAATGGGCCCGCGTCGTGAAGGAATCCGGCGCCAAGGCCGACTGACCGCCTCATCGGCACCTGCTGCAACGTACCGGCCCGCCGCGGCCGCCGATGCGGACCGGCTCCCGACCCAGGGCCTCAACGCTCGCTGCCCAGCTCCGCCGGTTCGGTCTGCGACCAGCGCTGGTCCAGCAGGTCGCTCAGCACGCCGGCCACTTCGGCCGGAGCGCTCAGGTGCGGGCAGTGGCCGGTCGCCTCCAGCTGGACCAGCTCGCAGACCGGGATGGCCTCGCGCATGAACTCGCCCACCACGTCGGGCACCATGTTGTCGTCGGTGCAGCGCAGGATGGTGGTCGGCGTGCTGACGAGTTCGAGGTCGGCGCGGTGGTCGCAGCGAAAGCTCAGGCGGGCAAAGCGCCGCGCCGCCGTCGGGTCGATCCGGTTCAAGCTCGATTCCAGTTCCCAGGCCAGCTCCGGCCGCTCCGGATTGCCCATGATCAGGGGCGCCATCTGGTGCGACCAGTGCCGGTAATCGATGTCCATGGCTTCGAGCAGCGCGTCGAGGTCCTGCCGCTCGAAGCCGCCCAGGTAGCTGCCGTCGTTGAGGTAACAGGGCGACGGCGCGATCATGACCAGCTCGCGGAAAGCGGCAGGCCACCGGATCGACGCCAGCATTCCGATGATGGCGCCCACCGAGTGCCCGACCAGCACCGCGTCCTGCGCGCCGGTGGCCTCGCACACCTCCAGCAGGTCGTCGGCGTAGCCTTGCAGGCTGGCGTAGCGGGTGGCGTTGGTGACCGAGAGTTGCGAGCGACCGATGCCGGCGTGGTCGAACAGCACGAGGCGGTGGTCGGCGGCGAACTGTGGTGCCAGCGAGCGCCAAACGCTCTGGTCGCAGCCGAAGCCGTTGACAAACACCAGCGCGGGCTTGCCCCGGTCATTGCCGTGGACGACGACCTTGTTGCGACGCAGGACGCCGGCCTGCTCGGGCGGAAGGGCGTCGGCGTTCAATCTGTTCCTGGGGCTGCTGCGTGGCTCATGCTGGAGCGATGCTAGCTGGCCCGGTGGACGGGGCGCTAAGTCATCTCCCTAGCGCTCAGGGCGAGCGGTGCAGCCGCGGTGCCGACAGCAGCGCCAGGTTGTCGACCACGGCCGAATCGAGCTCGCGCCAGCGGCCGGCCAGGCCGGCGGCGGCCAGCGCGGCCTGCAGGTGCTGCAGGTCCTTGACGCTGGGGGCGACCTTGATCTGGGCGATCGCCGCCGCGGTATTGCCGCCCTTGACCAGTGCCAGGACCTTGTTCGACCATTCGTTTGCACGCGCCATGCTGTTTCCTTGTCTCGATGAGCCAATGTACCCAAGTGCCGGCCGGACTTGCAAAGTCGGCGCCTGCCCCTAGTTTGGAAGCATCATGAGCGAATCCTTGCACGTCGTCTGCCCCCACTGCCAAACCACCAACCGGGTCCGCGCCGACCAGCTCGGCAGCGCGCCGGATTGCGGCCAGTGCAAGCAGACACTCTTCGACGGCCATCCGGCGACCCTGGACGAAGCGGCTTTCGACAAGCACATCGCCCGCGATCAGATCCCGGTGCTGGTCGATTTCTGGGCGCCGTGGTGCGGACCGTGCCGGATGATGGCGCCGGCCTACGAGCAGGCCGCGGCTCAGCTGGAGCCGCAGATGCGGGTGGTCAAGGTCAATACCGAGCAAGCGCAGAACCTGGGCGCGCGCCTGAACATCCGCAGCATCCCGACGCTGGCGCTGTTCGTCGGCGGCCGCGAGGTGGCGCGCCAGCCCGGCGCGATGACCAACCCGGCCGACATCGTGCGCTGGGCCCGGTCGCACTTGCCCGGTTAAGCTCGCCCCGTTGAAAGCGGGGCAACGATGAAGAACGAGGGAACGACCGGCGGGCTGGTCTATTCGACCGAGGCCGGACGCATGTGCCCGGTGTGCCGCAACCCGGTGGCGCAGTGCAGTTGCAAGCGCGCCGTGGTGCCGAAGGGTGACGGTGTGGTGCGCGTTTCACGCGAGACCAAAGGCCGCGGCGGCAAGGCGGTCACCGTGGTGCGGGGCGTGGCGCTGTCGCCCCAAGAACTCGCCGAGCTGGGCAGGCAGTTGCGGACGTCGTGCGGCAGCGGCGGCACGGCCAAGGACGGCGTGATCGAGGTGCAGGGCGATCACGCCGACCGGGTTGTCGAATTGCTCAAGGCCCGTGGCCACAACGTGAAGCGAGCCGGCGGCTGACCGGCATGACGATGGATTCCGATTCGTTGCAGAAGCTTGTGACCATGGAAATGCCGTTCGGCAAGCACAAGGGCTGCGTGCTGGCCGACCTGCCGGGCAACTACCTGAACTGGTTCGCCCGCGAGGGCTTCCCCTCGGGCGAACTGGGCCGGCTGCTGGCGCTGATGCACGAGATCGATCACAACGGCCTGTCGGCGCTGCTGGGCCCGCTGCGAATCAGGCCTGGCGGGCGAACGCCAGCAGGTCGGCGTTGAGCTTGTCCTTGTTCATCTGCGGAATCGCGTGCGGTGCACCCTTGTAAATCGCAAGGCGGCTGTTCTTGAGGATTTTCGATGCGGCAATGGCCGACGCAGTGATCGGGACGATCTGATCGTCGTCTCCGTGCACGATCAGCGTGGGGACGGTGATCTTGCGGAGGTCTTGCGTGAAGTCGGTTTCCGAGAACTGCTTGATGCATTCATACGCGCCCCGCAGACCGGTCATCAAGCCCTGCATCAGGAAGGTGTCGCGCACGCCCTGCGAGTCTTTCACGCCGCTGCGGTTGAAGCCGAAAAACGGTGTCGTCAGGTCCTTGAAGAACTGTGCGCGGTCGGCTTGAACGCCCGTGCGAATGCCGTCGAAAACGCTGATCGGAGCGCCTTCCGGATTGTTCGCGGTCTTCAGCATGAGGGGCGTGACAGAACCCACCAGCACGGCTTTAGACACCCTCGACTGACCGTGGCGGCCGATGTAGCGGGCGACTTCGCCGCCGCCCGTGGAGTGCCCGACCAACATTGCATTTCTGACGTTCAGGGTATTCATCACGGTCGCCAGATCGTCGGCATAGGTGTCCATGTCGTTCCCGTCCCAGGGCTGGCTGGAGCGGCCATGGCCCCGACGGTCATGCGCGATGCAGCGCAGGCCGTTGGCGGCCAGGAACATCATCTGATCTTCCCAGGCATCGGAATTGAGCGGCCAGCCATGGCTGAAAACCACGGTGTTCGCGCCGGTGCCCCATTCCTTGAAAAAGATTTGCGCGCCATCTTTCATGGTGATCATGTTGCCGTGCTGCGCGCGGCCGGCTTTCGGCTGGCTCGCATTCTGGGCGTGCGCGGCGTTGCCGCTGACTGCGGCAACGCCACCGGCGGCAACGGCGGCCGCGTTGAACAGGACGCTGCGGCGGGAGTTGCCAACTGCGATTTCCGGAGACTTGGACATGGGATCGGATCTTTCCTGGCTTGGGTTTGACGGGTCAATTGAAAGGCATTTGTCGGCAAGTTGATTGTGAACAATTGAATTGGCGACAATGGATTGTTGCACGATTTGGCTCAACATTGCTGGCAGCCGTCCGGTCGGCGGTTCGGGCGCAGGCGTTAAGCTCGAAGCGTCATGCCCTATTCGCTCACGCTTTACGACGCCGACGGCGCGTCGGACCTCCAGCACCAGCAGGCCGAGCAGCGCTTTCGCCAGGCCCTCGAAGAAACGCTGGGCGACGCGAGCCTGGTCGGTCCGGCGTACACCGCCTACCTGCGCATCGTCCACAGCTACGGCGAAACCCCGGACCTGGAGGCCCTGAGCGACGCCGAGCGCGCCATCTTCGAACAGTGGCAGGCGGCCGAGACCGCCGCGGTGGCCGCCGCTTTCGGCCCCAACCGCTACATGGGCGACGCGATGTACGAAATCGCTTTCTGATCGGACAACGCAATGAAAAAGACCTACCAACTCACGGCCGAAGGCAAGAACACCGACCGGCTGCTCGACGCCATCAAGCACGAGCTGCGCAAGTACGTAAAGCGCGAACGCCGGCGTGAATTGCCGGCCGGCGCCGACTACTGGGACTTCGACTGCCGCTTCGGCGCCACGCAGGAAACGGCGCAGCCGGCGCACCTGTCAACGCTCATCGGCCTGGTCGACGGGGTGGCCAGGGAAGGCGGCAGCCAGTTCTACATC
>JACMQP010000237.1 GCA_014376915.1 Ramlibacter sp. | reverse complement strand
GCTGATCTGGCTGGGCACGGGCTTTTTCATCGTGCAGGAAGGCCAGCAGGCCGTGATCACGCAGTTCGGCAAGTACCACGGCACGGTGGAGGCCGGCTTCAACTGGCGCCTGCCCTTTCCGATCCAGCGCCACGAGACGGTCAACCTGACGCAGCTGCGCTCGGTGGAAATTGGCCGCAGCAGCGTTGTCCAGGCCACCGGCCTCAAGGAGTCCTCGATGCTGACGCAGGACGAGAACATCGTCGACGTGCGCTTCACCATCCAGTACCGCCTGAAGAGCGCGTCGCAGTTCCTGTTCGAGAACCGCAACCCGGACGACGCCGTGATCAAGGCCGCCGAATCGGCGATCCGCGAAGTGGTGGGCCGCGTCAATATGGACGACCTGCTGGGCCGCAACAGCGAAAACATCCAGCGGGACGTCGCCAAGTCGATCCAACTGCAGATGGACCGCTACAAGACCGGCATCGAAGTGCAGAACGTCAACATCCAGAACGTGCAGCCGCCCGAGCAGGTGCAGGCCGCGTTCGACGATGCGCTGAAAGCCGGTCAGGACCGCGACCGGTTGAAGAACGAGGGCCAGGCCTATGCCAACGACGTGATCCCGCGCGCCAAGGGCGCGGCGGCGCGGCTGAAGGAAGAGTCCGACGGTTACAGCGCCCGCATCATCGCGCAGGCCGATGGCGACGCCCAGCGCTTCCGCTCGGTGCTGACCGAATACCAGAAGGCGCCGCAGGTGACGCGCGACCGCATGTACATCGACGCGATGCAGCAGGTCTACAGCAGTGTGACCAAGGTGCTGGTCGATTCGAAGCAGGGCAACAGCCTGCTGTACCTGCCGCTGGACAAGCTGATGCAGCAGGCCGGCGCCAGCGCGCCCGACAGCGCCGCGGCGGCGACGCCGGCTGCGGCCGCTCCCACCGCTCCGGCCACGCCGGCTGCCATCCCGGGCGACTCGCGCACCCGCGACAACCCCCGCACTCGCGAGCGCGAAACCCGCTGAACAGGCTGGAAGAACAGAACATGAACAGAATCGGATTCGTCATTGCCACGGTGCTGCTGGCGCTCGCGCTGCTCAGCTCCATGCTTTTCGTGGTCGACCAGCGCCAGTTCGGTGTGGTCTATTCCTTCGGCCAGATCCGCGAGGTGATCACCGAGCCGGGCCTGCGCTTCAAGCTGCCGCCGCCGTTCCAGAACGTGGTGTTCCTGGATCGCCGCGTGCTCACGCTGGACAGTCCGGAAACCGGCTCGCTGCAGACCGCAGAGAAGAAGAACCTGGTGATCGACTGGCTGGTCAAGTGGCGCATCGCCGACCCCAAGCAGTTCATTCGCACCAACTCCGGTGGCGTGAACATCAGCACGGCCGAAAACCGCCTGACCTCGGTGGTGCAGGACGCGCTGAAGAACGAAGTGAACAAGCGCACGGCGCGCGAACTGCTGGCCAGCGAGCGCCAGGAAGTGATGCAGGGCGTGCAGCAGCGGCTGGCCGACGACGCCAAGGCTTTCGGCATCGAGATCGTCGACGTGCGCATCAAGCGAGTGGACTATCCGAAGGAAGTCGCCGATTCGGTGTACCGCCGGATGGAGTCCGAGCGCAAGCAGGTGGCCAACGAGTTGCGCTCCACCGGCCAGGCCGAAGGCGAGAAGATCCGCGCCGACGCCGACCGCCAGCGCGAAGTGATCCTGGCCAACGCGTACCGCGACGCGCAGAAGGTCAAGGGCGAGGGCGACGCCAAGGCCTCCGCGATCTATGCAGAGTCGTTTGGGCGCGATCCGCAGTTCGCCCAGTTCTATCGCAGTCTGGATGCCTACAAGTCGAGCTTCAGCAAGAAGAGCGACGTTGTTGTGATCGATCCGGCCGCCAGCGATTTCTTCAAGGCTTTTCGCGGCAACGCCGCCGCAGCCCCGACCGGACGAAAGTAAGCTTTGGACAGCGACCTGCTGTGGGCCGCCATGGCCCTGATGCTGGTGTTCGAGGGTCTGCTT
>JACMQP010000236.1 GCA_014376915.1 Ramlibacter sp. | reverse complement strand
GACCGGGACGCTCACCTATGGCGATCCGACGCTCACCGACCAGCTCATCGCTCCCGGCTTCGATCGACGCGAGGTGCTCACCCTGGTCGCGAGTCTCGAACGCTACTCGAAGCATCCGCTGGCGGGCGCCATCATCGCCGCGGCGCAGGCGGACGGCCTCGAGCTCCCCGAAGCCACCGAGGTGAACGAACAGCCCGGTCAGGGACTGCACGGCGAGGTGTCCGGCCATCACCTGTTGATCACGAGCCGCGGCAAGCTCGCCGCGCAGCAGGTCGCAGGCACCGATGCGCTCGCACCCCCTGGTGGAGGACTCGAGTGCGTCATCGTGATCGACTCGCGCTACGCCGCCGTCTTCCGCTTCCGCGATGCGCCGCGCTCGGAGAGCCGCTCGTTCGTCAGCCATCTCGGCCCGAAGCACCAGTTCGCGCGCGTGCTGCTCGTGTCGGGCGATCGTGCGTCAGAGGTGAACTATCTCGCCGAACAGGTGGGCATCACCGAGATCTTCGCGGAGCAGAGCCCCGAGCAGAAGCTCGCCATCGTGCGACGGGAGACGGCAGCGGCGAAGACGCTCTACGTGGGCGACGGCATCAATGACGCGCCCGCGATGATGGCGGCCACGGTGGGCATGGCGATCGGGAAGAACAGCGACGTCACCGCGGAAGCGGCCGGCGTGGTGATCATGGCCAACCCCCTCACGAAAGTCGATGAGTTCATGCACATCAGCCGACGCATGCGCTCCATCGCCCTCCAGAGCGCGGTCGGCGGCATGGCGCTCAGCCTGATCGGCATGGCCTTCGCCGCCACCGGTCATCTCAGCCCCGTGAGCGGCGCCATTGCTCAGGAGGTCATCGACGTGCTGGCTGTCCTCAATGCGCTGCGGGCGGCATTTCCTCCAAGCGTTCTGCATGACCTGTGAATTCGATGTCGGCCTGCTCCAGTCTGCTGAACTGCCGAGCATCACGTCGCAGCGGGATCCAGTCGTACAGCAGGAGCTCGCCCGGCTTCCAGAGTGCCACCCAGGCCAGCACCGTCAATCCTCCTTCCACGACGGTCAACAGATTCCCCGGCGGCAATGACCGCTTCATGAGCTGGACGAGCAGGATCGTGATGGTGAGAAACACCACGCCGATGATCAGCGTTCTCCACCCCAACTGCCGGACGTCCCCCAGCTTCGTCTGCTCCTGCTTGAGGCGGACGGCAAAGTGCTCTCGCACGGCGGCCCTCACCTGGTGCGAGATCGTCGCATCGATCACGGGGAGACTGATCACGATCCTGAGCGCGCCGCGCTGCGCCATCGCGCGCTCGACGATGAACTGCTCGGCTTCCCGGTGAAGCCGTTCCCGCGCGAATGGCGAAGGGCTGAAGGAGGAAACCAGCTGGTCCACGGCATCCAGCCGCAACACGATGTCGTGCTGTGCAAGCATCTCTGTGCATCCGATTGAAGGAGCGCGTGCAAGATGCCATATGGACCGCGTCGCCACGCGCACGATACCCCTGCGTGTCGCCGCACCGCATTCGGAGCCGAGTACATTGCCTCCATGCCGTGGCTCGTGGGCGCCGTGATCGTTGTATTTCTCCTCATGACGCTCACCGCCGTCATCCCGATCAGGGTGCCCGCCTTCGCCTCGCACGCCGACCCGGCGCAGAGCTATGCCGACGCGATCGCTCGTATCGCACGGCAACAGCGGTCCGATGACCGCGTCGTCGCTGCCGGTGGGCGCTCTGTTCTTCTCACGCACGGCGCGCCGACATCGCGCGTCGTCGTCCTCCTTCACGGCCTGACCAACTCCCCACGACAGTTCGAACGCCTCGCCGCAGGTCTCCATGCGGCGGGCGACACTGTCTATATCCCTCGCCTTCCGCATCATGCGGAGCGCAATGGCACGGCGGCAACGCTCGCCGGGCTGACCGCGGACGAGCTCCGGCACTACGCCGACACAGCAGTCGATGCGGCGGTTGCTCTCGGCCAGTCGATCGTCGTCGCGGGGGTGAGCGCGGGCGGAACGCTCGTGGCCTGGGTCGTCCAGAACCGTGCGGACATCCATCGCGCTGTGATCATTGCGCCCGTGCTGGAGATCGCGCGGGTGCCATCGTTGCTCGCCGAGCCGCTGATGCATCTCGCGCTACGCCTCCCGAACCTCACCCGGCTGCTGCCGCCTGATCCGCAGCGCCCCGACCGGGAGCGTGGCGTTGCGTCCCGTGCCGTGGCGGAAGTACTGCGCTTCGGCGCGTCCGTGCGCCGCGCAGCCGCCCGGCGACCGCCGCATGCGTGCGAGATCGTCTTCGTGGTGAATGCGAACGACCACACGGTGAAGACGTCGCCCGTCCTCGAGCTTGCGCGCTGCTGGAGTGAACACGGCGCGTCAGTGGCCGTCTATCAGTTTCCGCTGTCACTCGGCCTGCCACACGACATCGCGGAGGAGGCGTATGCCAATGCCAACCCGGCGATGGTGTATCCCGCGCTTCAGGCGCTGATACACGGTGAGCCCCCGCCGCCCGTGCTCGCGAGCCATCGCCTGTGGCCAGCGACATGACGGTCCGGCGGAAGGGATTGATCGAACACGTCCGTCAGAGTGGCGTGCTCGCTGGTTGTGCTGCCTGGTCGGGGAGCGTCATGACGCGTCGTGCCAGGGTGGCGGAGCTCGCTCCCCCCGCGGCACTCGCCGTGCAGCCCGTGAGCTTCCCCAGCGCGTCGGGAAGCACCATCCGAGCGTGGCTCCTTGATGGACGTCCGGGCGTGGGTGCGGTGCTGCTGCTGCACGGTGTGGGCAACAACCGGAGCAGCATGGTCGCGCGAGCGCGCTTCCTTCACCGCGCTGGTTACGCCGTTTTGCTTCCCGACTTCCAGGCGCATGGTGAGAGCGAAGGATCCCGCATCACATTCGGAGCGCTCGAGCGCCTCGATGTCGAAGCCGCTCTCGCGTTCCTGCGCGCCTGTTGCGGCGGCGAGCGCGTGGGGATGATCGGCGTGTCGATGGGTGGCGCGGCGGCGGTGCTCGCCTCCCGCCGAGAGCCGGCCAATGCCTATGTGCTCGAATCCGTCTATCCCACCATCCGCCAGGCGCTCGAAGGCCGTCTCGGCGTATGGCTCGGCCCCCTCGCACGGCTGAACCGGTCGGTTGCCAGTCTCGTCGCGCAAGGAATGAGCGCCGAGATCGGCATCAGCGAGGATACTCTACGGCCGATCGACCATATCGGCAGCGTTGACGCGCCCGTCTTCGTGATTGCCGGTACTCGCGACGCCTATACGTCGCTCGGCGAGTCGCGCACGCTGTTCGACCATGCCAGGGAACCGAAAGAGTTCTGGGCCGTGGAGGGTGCGCGCCACGAAGATCTGCACGCGTTCGCCGGCGAGCGATACGAGCAGCGGGTCAGCGAGTTTCTCGCCGTCCATCTCTCACGACACTGACCACTCATCCAACGCCGGGCCTTTCTGCGTGACGTCGTTGCTCCTGCGTGGATAGCCAACCGTCCGCAAAGCCCGCCCGTCGCAGGCCTGTCACGAGATACGGGCACCGTTTCATCACCTTCCACAGGAATTGCGTCCGATAGTTCTCGATCATCAGGACCACTGGTCCCTGATCCAGTCCGAAGTAGCGCTGCGAATGCCAGTACTTCGCGCCGGTCGATCGTTCCGTGAACGTCGGATTGAAGCTGCACTTCAAGCCGTATCTGCTCATGACATGCGGGTAAGTGTCCTGGACATACCGCATCTGCGGCAGCACGATCTCCGGCGCGAATGGCAGCGCGGCCACCGCGGCCCATGGTGCAAGCGTGCCGTCGTCGAGCCCGAACGGGATACCGCGCGCCGTGTAGTCGTAGAAGCGGCGCTCCACGCCGTGAATGCGACGCGTCGCCGGGCCGGGCCCGTCGCTCGCCGTGATCCCCCAGCAATGCTCGCCATAGCCCGCGAATCCCTTCGGGTTGCGGATCGCATACTCCTGCTGCGCGTAGGTGGCGCGGCGGCTGTTCTCGAAGTAGTCGCAATGCTTCTCGCGCATGAAGCGGTCGCGGATGCCGCGGAAGTCGATCCAGGCGTGCGAGAACTGGTGGATGAAGAGCGGCCCGGCATACAGAAAGTCGATGCCGTACAGGTTCTCCCACTGGTAGGTGCCGGTCCAGGCCGGGAAGCTTGCGTCGGTCAGCGGATGCGTGGGCGAACCCAGGCCCAGCGCGTAGAGCAGCAGGGCTTCGCTGTAGCCCTCCCAGCCGTAGTTCAGGAAGCCGCTGCCGGGCTTCCAGCCGTGCACGACGGCGGCCCCATCGGGTTGTGCCCAGCCCCAGTCGACGCGGCTGTACAGCATCTCGACCAGCGCGCGCAGCTCTGCCTCGTCTGCATTCGCCGCCGTGAAGTAGGCGGCGGCCGTCAGCATGCCGGCCAACAGCAGCGCGGTATCGATCAGCGAGACCTCGCACTTCCATGCGCGTCGGCCGCTGTCCATGTGCAGGAAGTGGAAGTAGAAGCCGTGGCACCCGGTCGAATCGGCCTTGCCGCTCTGGTCGCTGTCGCCAAAAAAACGCAGTGCCGCCAGGCAGCGCAGCAGGGCTTCGTCGCGCGTCATCCAGCCACGTTCGACGCCCACCGGGTAGGCCGACAGCGCGAAGCCGATCACGGCGATGCTGGCATGCGAGCCCGGCCGCGAGGTGTCGGCCACCAAGCCGTTGCTGCGCCTGCCGTGCTGAACGAAGTAGTCGAATGCGGCGCGCTGCAGGCCGTTCAGCATGGCTTCGTCGTCTGGCGACAGCGCTTCGGCCGCCGCCGCGGCCGGGGGCAGCGCTGCGTTGGTCCTCACGATGACGACACGAGCGCGGCGTCGACGGTGGCCTGCGCCTGCGCCAGGATGCGCTGCAGATGCGCCGGGCCCTGGAAGCTCTCGGCGTAGATCTTGTAGATGTCCTCGGTGCCCGATGGCCGCGCGGCATACCAGCCACTCTTGGACATGACCTTGATGCCGCCAATGGACGCGTCGTTGCCCGGCGCCTGGTTCAGCACGCCGGTGATCGGCTCACCCGCCAGTTCGGTCGCGGTGATGGCCTTGGGCGACAGCGCTGCCAGCCGCCTTTTCTGCTGCGCGGTGGCCGGTGCGTCGACGCGGTCCGCCACCGGTTGGCCCAGTTGGTCGGCGAGTTCGAGGTACAGCGCGCCGGGATCGCGCCCGCAACGCGCGGTGATCTCGGCTGCGAGCAGTGCCGCGATCAGGCCGTCCTTGTCGGTGGTCCAGGCCGTGCCGTCGCGGCGCAGGAAGGCGGCGCCAGCGCTCTCTTCGCCGCCAAAACCCAGGCTGCCATCGAGCAAGCCTTGGGAGAACCATTTGAAGCCGACCGGTACCTCAAAGAGCTGGCGCTGCAGGCGCGCCGCGACCCGGTCGATCAACTGCGTACTGACCACCGTCTTGCCGACCGCGGCGCCCGCGCTCCACTGCGGTCGATGGCGGAACAAGTAGTCGATGGCCACGGCGAGATAGTGGTTCGGCGGCAGCAAGCCTGCGGCGGGTGTGACGATGCCATGGCGGTCGTGGTCGGTGTCGCAGGCCACCGCGATGTCGAAGCGGTCCTTGGCGGCGATCAGCCGCTTCACCGCATAGACCGACGAGGGGTCCATGCGGATCTGGCCGTCCCAGTCCAGGGTCATGAAGGCAAAGCGGGGGTCGACCTCTTCGCTGACCACCGTCAGGTCGATCTTCCAGCGTTCGGCAATCGCCACCCAGTAGGCCACGCCGGCGCCACCCAGCGGGTCGACGCCGATGCGCACGCCGGCGTCGAGGATCATGGCCATGTCGATCACGTGATCCAGGTCATCGACGTAGTTGCCCCGGAAGTCGTGGCGGTGTGTGGTCGCGGCCCGCAGCGCCTGGGCATGCGGCATGCGCCGCACGCCTTGCAGCGCGCCTTCGAGGAAGCCGTTCGCGGCTGCCTGGATGGCGTCGGTCACGTCCTGGCCTGCGGGGCCGCCATGCGGCGGGTTGTACTTGAAGCCGCCGTCTCGCGGCGGGTTGTGCGATGGCGTCACCACGATGCCGTCGGCCCGCGTGCCTTCGGTGCAACGGTTGTGCTTGACGATGGCGTGCGAGATGGCCGGCGTCGGCGTGAACTCGTTGCCTGCGGCCAGCACCACATCGACGCCGTTGGCGGCCAGCACCTCGAGTGCGCTCGCGCAGGCGGGTGCCGACAGGGCATGCGTGTCCCGCCCCAAGAACAGCGGTCCGGTGATGCCCTGGCCGCGGCGGTGGTCGCAGAGCGCCTGCGTGATGGCCAGCACGTGCCATTCGTTGAACGAGACATCGAAGGCCGAGCCGCGGTGGCCCGATGTGCCGAAGGCCACGCGTTGCGCCGCCACGGTCGGGTCCGGACGTTCCGAGAAGTACGCCGCCACCAGCTTGTCGACATCGATCAGGACGGATGACGGTGCCGGCTTGCCGGCGAGCGGGCTGATGCGCGTGGTCAAGCTGAACCCCCTGTGCCGTGTCGGTTCAGCTGGCGCCGCGCCGCGGCCAGCACATGGGCGACATCGAAGCCAAAGTGCGCTTCCACGACCTTGCCGGGCGCCGACAGGCCGAAGCTGCGCATGGCGATGATCTCGCCGTGCGATCCGACATAGCGGTCCCAGCCCAGCGCCGAGGCCGCTTCGACCGAGACCCGGGCCTTCACCGCTTCAGGCAGCACATGTTCCCGATAGGTCTCGTCCTGGCGTTCGAACTGGTCCCACGACGGCATGCTGACCACGCGCGCCTTGACGCCTTCGAGCTTCAGCTGCTCGTAGGCGGCAATGCACAGCGCCACCTCGCTGCCGCTGGCCAGCAGCAGCACGTCGGGCTGGCCATCTTCGGCGTCGGCCAGTACATAAGCGCCGCGTGCGACACCCCGGGCACTGGCATAGCGGCTGCGGTCCAGCGTGGGCAGCGCCTGGCGCGACAGCACCAGGCTGGCGGGCTGGTCACGCAGGGTCATCACGACGCGCCAGGCCTCGACGACTTCGTTGGCGTCGGCTGGCCGGAGCAGCACCATGCCGGGCATCGCGCGGAACGAAGCCAGCTGCTCGACAGGCTGGTGGGTGGGGCCGTCCTCGCCCATCGCGATCGAGTCGTGCGTCCACACAAAGATCACCGGCAAACCCATCATCGCGGCCAGCCGGATCGCACCTCGGGCGTAGTCGGTGAAGACGAAGAAGCTGGCAGCGTAGGCGCGCAGGCCGGACAGCGCCATGCCGCTGGCGGCGGCGCACATCGCATGCTCGCGGACGCCGAAGTGGAAGTTGCGGCCGGCGTGCGACGCGGGCTCGAAGGCGCCGGCGAAGTCGAAGGTGAGTGTGGTCTTGGTTGACGGCGCCAGGTCGGCCGCACCACCCAACAGCCAAGGCACGTGAGCGGCGATCGCGTTGAGCACCTTGCCCGAGGCGTCGCGCGTGGCCAGGCCCTTGGCGTCGGGCTCGAAGTTCGGCAGCGCGGCGTCCCAGTCGGCGGGCAAACTGCGCTGCTGAATCTGGTCGATCTGTGCCGCCAGGTCGGGGTATTTCACCCGGTAGGCGGCAAAGCGGGCACGCCAGGCTTCGTGCGCGCTGGCGCCGCGCAGGCCGAACTGCGCGCTGAAGTGTTCGCGCACGCCATCGGGCACGGCGAAATCCGCGTCGGGGTCGAAGCCGTAGAACTGCTTGGCGCCACGCGCTTCTTCAACGCCCAGTGGCTCGCCGTGGGCCGCCGCGGTGTCCTGCTTGTGCGGCGCGCCATAGCCGATGTGGCTGTGCACGATGATGAGCGTCGGGCGGTCGGGCGTGCCTTCGAAGGTCCGCAGGGCCAGGGCCGTGGCTTCGATGTCGTTGGCATCGGCCACCTGCAGCACCTGCCAGCCGCAGGCCTTGAAGCGCGCGCCGACGTTCTCGGTGAAGGTGATGGCGGTCGGGCCTTCGATGCTGATCTGGTTGCAGTCGTAGATCCAGCACAGCCGGCCGAGCTTGAGGTGGCCGGCGAGTGACGCCGCTTCGGCGCTCAGACCTTCCATCATGTCGCCGTCGCCGGCCAGCGCGAACACGCGGTGATCGAACAGCATGAAGCCGGGTCGGTTGTAGGTGGCCGCAGCCCAAGCCTGCGCGATGGCCATGCCGACGCTGGTGGCCACGCCCTGGCCGAGCGGGCCGGTGGTGGTTTCGACGCCGGTGGTCCAGCCGTGTTCGGGGTGCCCGGTGCAGCGGCTGCCGGCCTGGCGAAAGCTCTGCAGGTCGGCCATCGATACCGCCACGCCTTCGCGCGTGCGGTCCAGGCTTGTCGCGGCCCTGACGCCGCACAAATGCAGCAGCCCGTACAGCAGCGCCGACGCATGGCCCACCGACAGCACGAAGCGATCGCGGTCGGGCCACGCAGCGTCTTCGGGGTCGAAGCGCATGAAGCGCTGCCACAGGCAATAGACGGTGGGCGCCGCGCCCATCGGTGTGCCCGGATGGCCGGAGTTCGCCTTCTGCACCTGGTCGATGGCCAGTGTGCGCAGCGTGTTGATGCAGCGCTTGTCAAGGTCCTGCATTTCTTGGGCAGTCACGTGCGTTCCTCCCGCAATTGGCGGTAGCGCTGGATGAGCGCGTGGGTCGAGCTGTCGTGGGTCGTGGCCGCGGGTTCGCGGTCGGCCAGTTCGGCCGCTGTCTTCTCGGCCAGGACTTTGCCCAGCTCGACACCCCACTGGTCGAAGGAGTCGATCCCCCAGATCACGCCTTGCGTGAAGACACTGTGCTCGTACAGCGCCACCAGCGCGCCCAGCGTGTGCGGTGTCAGCTGGCGCGCCAGCAACGTGTTGCTGGGCCGGTTGCCTGCGAACATGCGGTGCGGCACCAGGGCCTCGGGCACGCCCTCGGCGCGGACCTCGTCGGCCGTCTTGCCGAAGGCCAAGGCTTCGGCCTGCGCGACCAGGTTGGCCATCAGCAGGTCGTGCTGGCCGTCGGCACGAGCCCCTTTCTCGCCCATTGGGTTCAGGCTCTGGCCGAAACCGATGAAGTCGCACGGCACCAAGCGCGTGCCTTGGTGCAGCAACTGGTGGAAGGAATGCTGACCGTTGGTGCCCGGCTCGCCCCAGACGATCGGAGATGTCTCGCAACCCACGGGCTGACCGTCGCGCGTGACGCTCTTGCCGTTGCTTTCCATCGTCAACTGCTGAAGATAGGCAGGAAAGCGCGACAGGTATTGCTCGTAGGGCAACACTGCCTGCGTCGCGGCGCCGAGGAAGTTGTTGTTCCATATCGCCAGCATTCCCATCAGCGCCGGCATGTTGCGTTCGATCGGCGCCTGGCGGAAGTGCTCGTCCATCGCTCGCATGCCGGCGAGCATGTCGCCAAAACGATGGGGGCCGATGGCGATCATGGTCGACAGGCCGATGGCCGACGGCAGAGAGTAGCGGCCCCCCACCCAGTCCCACAACGGGAACATCTGCTCGGGCGCAATGCCGAAGGCGGTGGTCGGCTCGGCGCTCGTCGAGACGGCGACGAAGTGACGCGCGACCGCGGCTTCTTCACGCAGCTGGCGCAGGCTCCAGGCGCGCGCGGCCCGCGCGTTGGTCAGGGTCTCCAGCGTGCCGAAGCTCTTGGAGCAGACGATGAACAGCGTCTGGGCCGCATCCAGGCCCCGCGTGGCCTCGGCCAGCGCGGTGCCGTCGACGTTGGACACGAACCTCAGGTCCAGGTCACGCTGGCTGTAGTGCCTCAAGGCCTCATGCGCCATCACCGGGCCGAGGTCGGAACCGCCGATACCGATGTTGATCACGTGGCGGATCGGCCGACCCGTGTGGCCACGCCAGGCGCCGCTGCGGACCTGCTCGCTGAAGGCGGCCATGCGGGCCAGCACCGAGTGCACCTCGCGGACGACATCGACGCCGTCGACCCACAGCCGCTCGCTGGGCGGTGCACGCAGCGCCGTGTGCAGCACCGCGCGCTGTTCGGTCGTGTTGATCACCTCGCCGCTAAACATCGCGTCGATGCGCTCCTGCAGGCCGCAGTGGCGTGCCAGCGCCGCCAGCAGCGCGACCGTCTCGTCGTCGATGCGGTTTTTCGAGTAGTCCAGGTAGAAGCCGGCGGCACTGACGGTCCAGCGTGTGCCTCGCTCCGGGTCGGCGGCAAACAGCTCGCGCAGGTGCTTGCTGCCGATGTGCGCATGGTGCGACACCAACGCCTGCCACGCAGGTCGCGTGCTGGCTGGCTGCATGTCATTCATGTGTGCCCAGCCGGTGCCGCGCACTTCTCGCGAATGCGCGTCAGCAGGGCGTGCCACGAGATGGCGAAGGCCTCGACCCCTTCACGCTGCAGGCGCGCAGCCAATGCGTCGTCGTCGACGCCCTCGCGCCTGAATTCCTTGATCACGGCCTCGGCGTAGCCGCCGTCGGCAGGCAGCGGCCGCTCAACCCGGCCGTGGTCGGCAAAGGCCAGCAGGGTCTTCTCCGGCAAGGTGTTGATCGTGTCGGGAGCAGCCAGGGCCTGGACGTACAAGGTGTCGGGCGCCGCGGGGTCCTTGGTGCCGGTGCTGGCCCACAGCAGGCGTTGTGGACGCGCGCCGGCGGCCGCCAGGCGTTGCCAGCGCTCGGACTGCAACAGTTCACAGTGCGCCTTGTAGGTGCGCATGGCCATGGCGATGCCCAGGCGGTTGTGGAAGGGCGACGAGACCTCCTGCTTCACCCCCACGTCCCAGCGGCTGACGAAGAGCGACAGCACCGACGCCACCTCAAGGTCGAGACCGGCCGCCAGCCGGCGTTCCAGGCCGCGCAGGTAGGCTTCGGCCGCAGCCAACACCTGTTCGCGCGAGAACAGCAGCGTGACGTTGACCGGCACGCCATCGAAGATGACCTGCTCGATGGCCTCGAGGCCCTGGGGCGTGCCGGGAATCTTGATGAACAGGTTGGGCTTGTCCGCTTTGCGAAACAGCCGGTTCGCGGCCTGGATGGTATGGGCCGCGTTGTCGGCCAGCAGCGGCGAGACTTCGAGCGAGACATAACCGTCCACCCCGTGGCTGGTGTCGTACGCCGGTCTGAACAGGTCGGCGGCCTCCGTGAGGTCTTCGAGGGCGAGTTCGAAGAACAGGTCTTCGCCGGCCAGACCTGCGTCGGCCAGCACCTGGATGCTGGCGTCGTAGCTGTCGCCGGCGCCGATGGCGTGTTCGAAGATGGTCGGGTTCGATGTCAGCCCTGTCACCGACAACTCGCGGATGTAGCGCGCCAGCGTGCCGCTGCGCAACAGCGTGCGTGTGATGTTGTCGAGCCAGAGGCTCTGGCCGAGTTCGTGAAGTGACTGTGTTGCGTTCATGAGGAAGTCTTCCGTTCAAGCGGGTTCGGGATTGCGCCAGCCGCCATCGGCGGCAATGAAATGGTTCGCGGCGGGCGGACCCCACGAGCCCGGCGCATAGGTGTGGACGGGTGGGTGCTTGACCAGCACGGGATGTCGCCGGGCTTCAGCAACGGAGTCAGTTGTTCGAGAAGTGCATCGACGGCTGCCGCGGGCACCATCAGCCAAACCGCGGGAGGCGTCTTCAAGGCATCGACTAACTGCCGCAAGGACGCAGCTCCCGTTGCGCCCATCGCGACGAGGTGGGCGATGCCCTCGGGGGACCGGTCATGGACCACACAATCATGATGGCCGCGGAAGAGGCGGGTCACCATGTTGGCGCCCATGCGGCCCAGGCCGATCATGCCGATCTGCATATCGATGCTCCTTGTCGTTGGAGCCGCACGACAACCGCATGCTCGCGGCGGTCATCGACCAGGGTGATGGCGGAGGCGGCGCAAACGACCCCATCCAGCGACCATCCCGAATCCGGGACGTTAGGGCAGGACGGATGCACCTCGATTCGATAGAGGGTGTCGCGCCAGCGATAGTTCAACTCGAAGGAAGACCAGTCCTCGGGGCAGCACGGGGTCATGCGCAACTGGTCTGCTTCAACGCGCAGGCCGAGCACCGACTCGAGCATGAAGCGCAGCATCCATCCGGCCGACCCCGTGTACCAGGTCCAGCCGCCGCGCCCGGAGTGGGGTGGCAAGGCATACACGTCGGACGCGATCACGTAGGGCTCGACCTTGTAGAGCGCGATGGCCGACGCGAAATCCGCATGGCGGATGGGGTCGAGCATCGTGAACAGCTCCCACGCGCGTCGCGCGTCGCCCAATGCGGCAAATGCCATCGCGGCCCACACGGCGGCGTGGGTGTACTGGCCGCCGTTCTCGCGCACGCCGGACACGTAACCTTGGATATAGCCCGGGCTGGGATCCGAGCGGTCGAACGGTGGATCGAGCAGTTGCACGAGGGCCGAGTCGCGATGCACGAGATGGGTGTCGAGAGATTCCATCGCCTGGCGCATGCGTTCGGGGTCCCCGCCGCCGCACAGCACCGACCAGCTCTGCGCGATCGAATCGATGCGGCATTCGGTGTTGGCTGAGGTGCCCAGCGGAGAGCCGTCATCGAACCAGCCGCGGCGGTACCAAGCGCCATCCCAGGCGCTGTGCTCGATGGCCGCCTTCAGCCGCGCCGACTCGGCGCCGCAGCGCTCGGCGAACGGCGTGTCGCCGCGCTGCCGTGCCAAGCCAGCAAACTGCGCCAGCACCGTGCGCAGGAAGAAGCCGAGCCAGACACTTTCGCCGCGGCCGCCAGCACCCACGAGGTTCATGCCGTCGTTCCAGTCGCCGGTGCCCATCAGCGGCAATCCATGCTCACCGAAACGCAGGCCGTGCTCGATGGCACGCGTGCAATGCGCGTACAGGCTGTGCGCGCCGGCGGTCGGCGTCGGCAGTTCGTAGCAAGACGCCTGGCCCTCCTTCAGCGCGCTGCCATCGAGGAAGTTCACGTGCTCATCGAGCACGCCTGCATCACCGGTCATTTCGACATAGCGGCAGGTCGCCAGCGGCAGCCACAGGTAGTCGTCGGAACAGCGCGTGCGAACGCCGCGCCCGGACGGTGGGTGCCACCAATGCTGCACGTCGCCTTCAACGAACTGCCGCGATGCGCAGCGCAACAGGTGCTCGCGCACCAGCGAAGGCGCGGCGTGCACGAGCGACATCACGTCCTGCAGTTGATCGCGAAAGCCGAAGGCGCCGCTCGACTGGTAGAGGGCGTTGCGCGCCCACAGCCGGCAGGCCAGCGTCTGGTACGTCAGCCAGCCGTTGGCCAGCAGGTCGAAGGATCTGTCCGGTGTGCGGACCTGCACGGCGCCAAGGGTGCGAGTCCAGTGCGCTTTCACGGCCGCCAGGGCCTCTTGGGCGGGGGCGTTTCCCCGCCAGCGTCCCACCAATTCGCGTGCTGCCTCGGGCGTAGTTCCTGCGCCGACGCGAAAGACGATCTCCCGCGACTTCCCTTCTTGCAGGTCGAAGTGGACACGCAGGGCGGCGCAGGGGTCGAGCGCAAAGCCAACAGCGCCGGGAAGCCGTATCGCGCCCATCGCAGCGGGCCAGCGCAGGCTGCCCTCGGGCCCGAGGAATTCCTGGCGATCACCGCAGGCGCTGACGGAGTCACCGGCGAGCGCATCGACATCGAAGAAGGCCGTGCGCCCTTCGAAATCCGTGTTCGTGAGGTTGTTGGCAAACAGCGCTCCGCCGTCGGCCTCACGTGCCGTGCCCACGTGCATCGCCGTCTTCGCCCGCTCGTCGCCGAGCACCCATTCGAGATAGCCCGTGGCCGAGAGCCGGCGGGCGCGGCCCGATCGATTGCACAAATTCAGGACCACGAACTTGATCGGTGCGTCGATGGCCACGAACATCGTGAGCGCAGAAGCGATGCCTTCTTCTTCATGCTCGAAGACGCTGTAGCCGAAGCCATGCCGGGTCACATACGGTCCCGCGCCAGCGCAGGGCAGCAAAGTGGGCGACCAGAAGTGGCCGCTGGCCTCGTCACGGAGATAGAACGCTTCGGTGTTGGGGTCGGCCACCGGGTCGTTGGACCAGGGGGTCAGCCTGAAGGCCTGCGCGTTCTCGCTCCAGGTGCTGGCGCTTCCACTCTCGGAGACGAGCGTGCCGAACTGCGGGTTGGCTAGCACATTGATCCAGGGCAGCGGCGTCATCCGGTCCGACGCGACGGTGATCACGTACTCGCCGCCGTCCGGCGCGAATCCGCCGAGGCCGTTGGCGAACAGCAGCCCGGCCTGCGGATCCGGGACGGGTGCTGTCGCTGGTGGCCGCGCAGCCGACTGTCGTGCGGGCGCAGCCTGGGGCCGACCGCTGGAGTGCGCAGCCACCGCGCCGCGACGTTGTTCGACCTGTTCCTCGAGTGGCCCGGCGCTGGCGTCGACGACGATGCGTGCGTAAGACTGCAGCAGGTTGCGCGTCTCATCAGACATCGCGCCGGTGGCGCGCACATAGCTGCCTCCGGGCTGGTCGGTCGGGCCCGCCTCGCCCGATGCAAGAAGTGTGGTCGCGATCTGCTCCTGTAGACCGGCAAGTCCGGCGCCCACGGCATCGACGAGGATGACGAGATCTGCGGCCAACCCCATCCGGCGCCACCAGGCGTGTGCGCGTACGAGCTCCCCCACCAGACCCAGCTGTGCGAGCTGATCGACCAGAAGCAGGACGATGGGCAGGTCGCCCGAGATGGACAAGGCCCACAGACCGGGCTGCCCGACACGGTTGCGTGCAAGTACCTCGGGCTTGCCGCGCCAAGCGGCGTCAGCGCCCAGGAGCGCTGCCGCCAGGTGCACGAAGAGGTGCGCATCCGCCTCGGTGGCATTGACTTGCGCCAGGACATGGCGGGCATGGCGATTCGCGTTTGCCGCCAGTCCGTCCGCAAACATCGGATCGCGGCATCGCGTCGCCAATGCCGCGCAGGCCTGTCGAGACGGACCGATCCCGGTGAAGTAGTCCATCACCGCGGTCTGTCCCGGATCCAGGCTCACGCTGCAGCGGATGGCCACGACCGGGTCGAGCACGGCGCCCACAGTGCCGGACAAGTCGGCGTCGGTGTCCAGGGCCTGTGGATCGTCGGTGCTGCGGCCGCGGCCGATGAAACGCATGCGGTCCGTCTCGTGCGAGAAGCCTTTGGCGTCGGGCGCGACCAGCAGGTGAAACATCGAGGACGCGGCCTCCTCGGGTGAGCGTGCGCGCCGCGAACACACCAGGCTCTGCGCTGGACCCATTACTTCGGTCTCGACGAAGAGCTTCTCGAACGCCGGGTGCGCGTTGTCGGCCGCCTGCGCCCCCAGGACCACCTCGGCATAGCTCGTGAGGGACAGTGTCCTGCGCTCCGATGAGTGGTTGGTGATGCGCAGCCTGCGCATTTCGACGTCGTACTCAGGCGCGACCGTGATGTCTGTCAGCGTCTCGATGTCCAGGCAGCGCGCGTGCAGGGTCGCCAGCCCCGGCGAGAAGGTGGCCCGGTGCTCACAGGAGGCCTGATACACGGGCCGCGACGCGGTCGACCAGACCAGCCCGCTTGCCAGGTCACGCAGGTAGCACCGTGATCCGCCGCCGCGGTTGCCAGCGTCTTCATGCCAACGCGTCAACGCAACGTCGTCCCACCGGCTGTATCCGCCGCCTGCGGCCGTGACCATCACGTGGTAACGGCCGTTCGAGAGCAACTGCAGGGGCGGTGGAGACGAGAGAGTCACGGCGCTCGCCCGAGGGTCCCGTCGTCAGACCTCACGCTCGGGTGTCGCGGGGGCCGTCCAGTAAGGAGTTAGGCCGTAGTGGCTGTACAGACTCGTCTCGCGCTGGCGGTCCAGGGCGACCGACGGTTCGTAGACCGGCGCAGTCTTCACCGCTTCGCGGCTCAAGTCGACCGTCACGCTCTGGTCCGACCACTCGATCCCGGAAATCCATTGCGGCGCGATAAGCACCTGGTGCCCGAGCCACCAGTTGCTGGTGTTGATGACGAGGTAGCGGATGGCCCAGGTTTCGTCATCGACCAAAAACCCTTCGACATGCCCGACTTCGCCGTCGGTGACGTGGAGGTGGTAGCCGACGACGGCCTCGCCGCTGCGCAGGTGGGGATCGTCGTCGCGATGCCTCATGCGTTCGGCCTGGACGCTTTCCTGTATCGCGAGGTTCCGCTCGGCAACGCCTACAGGCAGCCCGGCATAGCCGGGAACCATCGCAAACGGATACATCCCAGCGCCCCACAGCCCGGTGCCACCCCAGTAGTTGGGATAGCCGTAGTGGTCGAGGTACTGCAGCTCGTGCTGCCGAGACACTGGTTTGTCGGTGTCAATCTCGGGACTGTTTTTGACTTGGTCCCGAGCCACCGCGGCTGGCAACCTGTTTGTCTGCCAATCGGGCGTGTGAATCGAAATGGGAGAGATCAGCACCTTGCGGCTTGACAGCCATGAGCCAGTGTCGACGATAAGGTAGCGAACGACCCAGTCGTGATCGTCGAAGTAAAGATCCTTCACCTGACCAATGTCGCCGTCAGTCGCACCGATGGTGCACTTCTCGAGGGCTTTAAGGCTTCGTAACATGGATAGTCTTCCTTTCGGGACGCCTGCCACGCCGCCTGGAAACAATGCGGCCGGGGACGGCAGGAGGGAGGGGTGTGGGAGTCGTTCGAAGTCGCACCCACCGGAAGTGACCCGCGCAATGTGCTGGCCTGGAAGATAAATGTTCTCGCGGGAAAGGGTCGGCGTCTGTGCGCTGCCGCACCACCGAAAGATGGCGAGGCGAACATCGACGTCCTCACGACAACGACCGCTGCGGGACACTTCCACTCACGGCTCTACGCAGGCGGCCTGGATCTCGACTTCACCGCTGGCTCATGGGCTGGCGTCAGTTAGCCTGCGTCGTGTTTCCATCAAGGCTCTCGCAGGGCCGGAGGAGTCGCTGCTCCGCCGCCTCCGCCACGGTCTTCACTTCGGGCTTGCCGACCAAGTTCACCATGATCTGAGGATCGAGGAAACCGACCACCACGCGGTCTGGTGCTTCTTCGCGGACGATGACCTTGCACGGCAGCAGCAAGCCGACGTCGGGCAAGGCCTG
This sequence comes from Ramlibacter sp., assembly GCA_014376915.1. The sequence goes on along the minus strand of JACMQP010000236.1, from coordinate 23,052 downwards.
CAAGGCAGGTTGCGCCAGTGGCGGGTTGCAGGCACCGAGGATGCGGTACGCCGGTACGGCGGTATGGCGGCGCCGAGCTTCTCTTTCATCGCATGCTGCACATCGATATCGCTAAGCACGCCTAAGCCTTCGGCTTTCAACGCCGCCAGGGTGTTGGCGAGGGCTTGGTCGAATGTGGTGCCGGCCGGGGTGGTGGTGAATCCGTACATGGGGAACTTCTTCTTCGAAAGCACGGGGCAACATGCATGCGAACGTCCGCACTGCGATGTTCGGTATCGAACAGACACGAGCGGTCTGCGTGGCCTAGTGTGAGTCGATGAGCAACGGACGACATGATGAGCCGCTAGAACATCTCGACGCCTATTGGCGCGCCGCGAATTACCTGTCAGTCGGCCAGATCTTCCTGTGGGACAACCCACTGCTGACGCGTCCGCTGACGCTGGCAGACGTGAAGCCCATGCTGCTCGGGCACTGGGGAACCACCCCCGGGCAGAACTTCATCTACGCGCACCTGAACCGCGTCATCAAGGCCTACGACCTGGACATGATCTACGTCTCGGGCCCCGGCCACGGCGGCCCGGCCGTGGTCGGCAACACCTACCTCGAAGGCACCTACAGCGAGGTCTACCCCGACATCGGCCGCAACGAAGCCGGGCTGAAGAAACTGTTCCGGCAGTTCTCGTTTCCCGGAGGCATCCCTAGCCACGCCTCGCCCGAGTGCCCAGGATCGATCCATGAAGGAGGCGAACTGGGCTACTCGCTGAGCCATTCCTTCGGCGCCGTCTTCGACAACCCCGACCTGATCGTCGCCTGCGTCGTCGGCGATGGCGAGGCCGAGACCGGACCGCTGGCCACCGCCTGGCACTCGAACAAGTTTCTAGACCCCGCCACCGACGGCGCGGTGCTGCCGATCCTGCACCTCAACGGCTACAAGATTGCCAACCCGACGGTGCTGGCGCGCATCACGCGTGAGGAACTCGAGCAGTTCCTGTGCGGCTGCGGCTGGACGCCGATTTTCGTGGAAGGCCATGAGCCAGCAGCGATGCACGCGCTGATGATCGCGGCGCTGGACCAGGCGGTGCTGGAGATTCAGCGCATCCAACTGCAGGCACGCCAGCATGGGCAGACCGAGCGTGCACGTTGGCCGATGATCGTGCTCAATTCACCGAAGGGCTGGACGGGGCCGAAGTGGGTCGACGGCGAGCCGTGCGAGGGCAACTTCCGATCGCACCAGGTACCGTTGCATCCGGCCGACCACCCCGGGCACCTGAAGCTGCTGGAGGACTGGCTGCGCAGCTACCGTCCGCAGGAACTCTTCGACGCCCAGGGGCGCCTGCTCCCCGAACTGGCAGCACTGGCGCCCAGCGGTGCGCGACGCATGGGCGCCAATCCTCACGCCAATGGCGGCCTGCTGCTGCGCGACCTGCATCTGCCCGACTACCGCGAGTACGCCGCGAAGGTGCCCGTCCCGGGCGCGCCGGGCATCGGCGACACGCACGTGCTCGGGCCATTCCTGCGCGACGTCGCCCGGCTCAACGACGCCGACCGCAATTTCCGCATCTTCGGGCCGGACGAAACCGTCTCCAACGGCCTGGCCGCCTTGTTCGAAGCCACCAACCGCCAGTGGGACGCAGCCACCGCGCCGGGCGACCAGTGGCTGGCGCCCCAGGGCCGGGTGATGGAGATGCTGAGCGAGCACCAGTGCGAAGGCTGGCTCGAGGGTTATCTTCTGACCGGCCGGCACGGCCTGTTCAACTGCTACGAGGCCTTTATCCACATCGTTGACTCGATGTTCAACCAGCATGCAAAGTGGCTGAAGGTCAGCGCCGAGTTGCCCTGGCGACGCAAGATCGCGTCACTGAACTACTTGCTGGCCTCGCATGTCTGGCGCCAGGATCACAACGGCTTCACGCACCAGGACCCGGGATTCATCGACCACGTCGTCAACAAGAAGGCCGAGGTGGTGCGCGTCTACCTGCCGCCCGACGCCAACTGCCTGCTGTCGGTGATGGATCATTGCCTGCGCAGTCGGCACTACGTCAACGTGGTGGTCGCCGGCAAGCATTCGGCACCGCAATGGCTGGCGATGGATGCAGCGGTCAAGCACTGCGCTGCAGGCATTGGTAACTGGGACTGGGCCGGCAACGAGTCGGCGCAAAGTGCGCCCAGCAGCGAGCCGGATGTGGTCATGGCCTGCTGCGGCGACGTGCCGACTTTGGAGACGCTCGCCGCGGTGCAGATACTGCGCGAAGAACTGCCCGGGCTGCACGTGAGGGTGGTCAACGTCGTCGACCTGATGCGCCTGCAGCCGCCCAGCGAACACCCGCACGGCCTGACAGACGCTGCCTTCGACGCGCTATTCACGCGAAGCAAGCCGGTCATCTTCGCCTTCCACGCCTACCCCTGGCTGATCCATCGGCTGACCTACCGGCGCACCAACCACGACAACATCCACGTCCGCGGCTACAAGGAAGAGGGCACGATCACCACGCCTTTCGACATGACGGTGCTGAACGACCTGGACCGCTTCCACCTGGTCATCGACACCATCGATCGCCTGCCCCAGACCGGCGCCGCGGGCGCCGCGTTGAAAGTCCGCCTTGCCGCCAAGCTGGTCGAACACAAACGGTACATCCGGGAGCACGGCCAGGACATGCCCGAGGTCCGCAACTGGCGCTGGAAGGCTGCGCCGTGAGCCCGGGTCTTGAGCGCTCGGAACTGGAAGCGCATCGGGAGCAGCTCGAAGCCGACGTGAGGCGCATGGTCGAGAAGTACCTGGCCATTGCCGAATGGGACGTGCCGGAGATCGATGAGCCGCTAGCGAGCAGGCTCATCATCACGGCCATCAGGCAGGCGCTGGATCGCGCCGAGAAGGCCTTGCCGGATGCGCAGGAATGAATGCCCTGATCGCCACCGCACAGGCCCTGATGGCGTCAGGCAAGGGCGTGCTGGCGATGGACGAGAGCGTGGGCACCTGCAATCGGCGCCTCGCCGAATTCGGCATCGCGCAGACCGAAGAATCCCGCCGTCGCTATCGCGAGTTGTTCGTTACGGCGCCGGGACTGTCCGAATCGATCAGCGGCGCAATCCTGTTCGAAGAGACCCTTCACCAGAACACCCGCGACGGCGTACCGTTCACTGATGTCCTGCGCTCGGTGGGCATCCTGGTCGGGATCAAGGTGGATGCCGGTGCAAAAGCACTCGCAGGCCACCCTGGAGAGCTGGTCACCGAGGGCCTGGACGGGCTGCGCGATCGCCTGCATCACTATGCGTCGCTGGGCGCGCGGTTCGCCAAGTGGCGGGCGGTGCTGGCCATTGGCGTCGGGTTGCCCAGCCGGGTCTGCATCGAAGTCAACGCACACGCGCAGGCGCGCTATACCGCGCTGTGCCAGGAAGCGCAAATCGTGCCGATCGTCGAGCCCGAGGTGCTGATGGATGGTGTCCACACGCTGGCGCAGGGCGCGGAAGTCACGGCCGACGTGTTGCACCAAGTCTTCGAGCAGCTTCATCGCCAGGGCGTGGCGCTGGAGGCGATGCTCCTCAAGCCGAACATGGTGCTGCCCGGCCTCGCCTGCGCCGAGCCCGTGTCGCTGGACGACGTCACCGACACCACGCTGGACTGCCTGCTGCGTGCCGTGCCGGCCGCAGTGGCAGGCGTCGCATTCCTGTCCGGTGGCCAACCAGCCGAGTTGGCGACGGCACGGTTGAATGCCATGCATTTGCGTAGCGCTGTGCGCGGTCCGGCGTCCAAGATCGCACGCCAGTGCCTGCCCTGGCCGCTCACCTTCTCGTTCGGGCGTGCGCTGCAAGAACCTGCTCTCAGCCTGTGGGCCGGCAACGATGAAAAGGGTGTTGCCGCGCAGCGGGCGTTGCTGCATCGCGCACGTTGCAACACCGCGGCGGCGCAGGGTGCCTGGCATCCGGCCATGGAGACCGAAGGGCTGCCCGCATGAAGGTCTGCCTGGTTCGCCACGGTGAAACCGCCTGGTCGCTCTCTGGCCAGCACACCGGCTTGACCGACCTCGGGCTGACCGCTCACGGCGAAGTTGAATCGAGGGCCCTGGCACCTCGCTTGCGTGGTCTGGTGTTCGCGAAAGTCCTGGTCAGCCCGCGCCTGCGTGCGCGCCAGACCTGTGAGTTAGCCGGACTCGGGACGGCGAGTGCGATCGAGCCCGATTTGTCCGAATGGGTCTACGGTCACTACGAGGGCCTGCACTCGGCGGACATCCGCAATGACACCCCGGACTGGAACATCTGGCGTGATAGATGCCCCGGTGGCGAATCGCCCGCCGACGTGAGCGACCGAGCCGACAGACTCATCGCACGCTTGTGCGCAATGCCAGGCACGGTGGCGCTGTTCACGCATGGCCAGTTCGGTGCTGCGCTGGCTGCGCGCTGGATCGGCCTGAAGCTGGTCGAATGCCAGCATTTCGCGCTGAACACAGGCTCCGTCAGTCTGCTGGCATCAATCCCCATCACCCGGATGGGCGCATCATCGAGTTGTGGAATGAAGTGCCCGCTTCCAACTCAAGGACTTGACATCGACCCATTCCTGTCGGAAGGCAGCCCGTACTGCTTGCCTTGAGGCCGCCTTTCGCAGGATCAGCACAACGGCGTTGCCGTGAGCCCACAAGCTCGACGCTAGTCAGCGGACGTTTGCCATGAGTTCGTCGGTAGCGATGCAGCGTGTTCGATCGGCGCTCGGCGAGCACCGCCAAGAGCCCGTCCGATAAGTGCTGTTGAGGACACCCAACTCGCTCGATGGCAGGCGCAGGTTTTCGAGCTCGATCTTCTGGACGTGCGCCGCACCGGCGTGCGCACTGGCACGGTCTGGCCGCGTAGTTCGACTGGCTTGAGTGGAAACGATGGCATCGCCGCGAAGCGTTCGGTAGTGCTCGGATGAGCCAGGGGCCACGAGATTGGCCAGACCCTGGCGATCGGCCGCGACACGTAGCGCCTAAACTGGTTCGCTATGGCCATGCCTACATTCCACTTCGACCTCGTCGTTCAGCGCCTGCTGAGCGAGGCCTACGGACTGATCGCGGCGTTGCCAATGCTGGCGCTGGCACTCGTGTCGGTGTGGGTGTGCTGGATGCTCGGTGGCTGGTTTTCGAGGCGCACGTTGCTGGACCGCGTGTCGCAGCGCAACCCCTTCATGCGCGACCTGGCTCGCACCACCGTGCGGTGGGGCGTGACGCTGCTGGGCGTGCTCGTGGCGCTGGAGATATTGAACGCCACCGCGCTTGTGGGCGCGCTGCTAGGCACCGCCGGCGTACTCGGCGTAGCGATCGGCTTCGCGTTCAAGGACACGCTGGAGAACTACCTCGCCGGCATCCTCATGAGCCTGCGCCAACCCTTCTCGCCGCGTGATCACGTCGTGATCGACGGCAACGAGGGCGTCTTGGTCTCGATGACCTCGCGCGCCACGATCCTGATGACGCTCGACGGCAACCACCTTCGCTTGCCCAACGCGCTGGTGTTCCGTAGCGTCACGCTCAATTACACACGCAATCCGAGCCGACGTTTCGAGTTCGACGTGGGCATCGGGGTCGGCGAAGACCTCGTGACGGCACAGCACATCGGCACGGCTGAACTGTCCCGCCTGCCGGGCGTGATGCAGACGCCACCGCCGCGCGCCTACATCGCCGCGTTGGGTGACTCGAACGTGCAGCTGCGGTTTCTCGGCTGGGTCGACCAGCGATTGCACGACTTCTTGATGGTCCGCAGCGAAGCCATCCGCACCGTCAAGCTCGCGCTCGAAGCGGCCGACATGGACATGCCAGAGCCGATCTATCGCGTGCAATTGAGCCACCGCGCCGAGCTGGCGGCTGCGCCGCCAGCACCGCCGCGGCCGCCGCGTGCGCTGTCGACCAAGGGCCCTGTCTACACTGGCGTCATCGACGACCTGACATCGCAAATCGATGCTGAACCGAAAGCACGCACTGCTCCCGACCTGCTGGACCCGAGCGCGCCGAAGGAGTAGTGGGTACCTAATTCCGAGACGCCGCGCCGGCGACTTGCAGGCCGCCAACCACCGTCGGCACCCGAGCGCAAGTAGACGTTGGCAGCGATCCGTTCGACGGTTGGCGTTCGTGAAGTCGCGACCCGCAGCCCAGCGAAGCCTGGTGAAACGGTCTCGGCAAGCACAAACATCCGTGCGCCAAAGCCGAATGGCTTCTGCCAGTGTTAAACCGCCACACAGCGGCCTGCGGATCGATAAGCCAACTGACATTGTTCGCCAACATCGAGAGGTTTGCTACCGCTCAGGCAGTTCAATGCGAGTTTCCTTTACGGGATCACATGCATGCCAGTGCCGTAGCCGCTTCGGCTGTCCACTGCGCTTGGCACTTGGATTTCATCAGTCCGGCCACGCGCTGCACGAATTTCTGCGCCCCGAATGTGTCCAACTCGGGTGCCGCGAAGCTTCCCGGCGAGAGGCTGTTGCCGGCCGGGAGCGTGAGACCGTGCATGCGCCTTGATCCTGACCGTGGAAGCCAGTCAACCCAGTCTGCTGTGGCCGCCTTTGCTTGGATAGGACGTGCGTGGACTCTCGCCTGCCGCGCACCACCGTTCATCAACGCGCGGGCGGCCGCAGCGTGACCTTTTCGTAGGCCTTGCCGCAGCGGCTCAATGTGGCGGTGACTTTCTCGGTGCCTTCAGCTGCAGGCAGTGCTAGCGCAAGGCGGCTGATGGTGGCTTTTGAATCGGACAACAACGGCGTTCGAATTTCTCAAAGCCCGCCGACCGAGCAAAACCGTGACACGTGGAGATCAGTGTCACCAAACCCGCCGACTATGACGGCGTCGACACGGCACCCATCACCCAGACGCTGCGTCAGCTGCGTCGCTTGCAGCGTCTTCACCAGAAGTGTCAACTGCAATCCCGCGCTGCTGAAGACCACCACGATGCCGGCTGACAGTACGGCGAGCCAGGTCGGCTTGACCGTGCGAAGCAGCCAACGCGTGATCAGAAATGAGGACAACATTGCAGCGATATAGAAGGCGTAGACAAGCCCTTGCCGCAGCGCCCAGCCCAACGCCAACACCGGCATGCCAGTCTTCACGCTGCCGTGCGCTGCGGGGCTGACGACCGCCAGGCGCTGGAGTAAACGCTGGATCGGGGCCCGGAACCAGCCGAGAGATAAAAGGCGCGGATCACCGAGCGCTGCCGTGCAGCAGGTGCAACATCAGAGCGCGGCCCCGGCGTCGACCCGCCACGGTCTTGTCCTACAGCGCGACCGGCCCTTTTTTGCTAGTCTGGAATTCAAAAGACACGCGGGTTTTCGCCCACCACACGGTGGCTCCCGTGACATGTGAACCAAGAGGTCTCGTGAACAAATACATCCGCTTCATCACCATGATCGCGGCGTCCACACTGGTGATGTTCGGGCTGATGTACCTGAACACCTATGCGTTGGACCATGTGTTCTTTAGCCAGACTCGCGCCTGGATGGCGCTGTACATGGGTGGCGCAATGGCCATTGTGATGATGCTGTTCATGCTGGGCATGTACGACGACAGCCGCAAGAACATCGCCATCCTGATCGGCGCCGCAGTAGTGTTTGCGGGGTCGCTGTACTTGGTGCGTTCGCAAGACACCGTGTCGGACCAGGCTTGGCAAAAGGCCATGATTCCCCACCACAGCATCGCCATCCTGACCAGCACGCGCGCGCGCATCGATGACCTGCGCGTTCGCTCCCTGGCCGACGGCATCGTCAAGGCTCAGCGCAAGGAGATCAAGGAAATGGAATGGCTGATCCGCGACATCGCGCAGAACGGCAAGGCCACCACGCCTGAGCAGGCGCAATCACGCCCCGTACCGGTGTTTGAGGGCCAGTTGGGCGAGAAGTAGCCCCGCAGGACATGAGGCCGCCAAACATGACGGCTCAGGCCGATTTTGTTCAGCCAGCGCGAAAGGCCGTTGAACACCAGGCAGGCCAGCGGGAAGACCAAGTTGGTGCCGCGCTGGCTGCGCACTGGAACGGCCTGAAGCTGGTCGAAGGCCAGCATTTCGCGCTGAACACAGCCTCGGTCAGTCTGCTGCGCATCAATCCACATCACCCGGATTGGCGCATCATCGAGTTGTGGAATGAAGTGCCCGCTTCCAACCCAAGGACTTGACATGAACCTGCGTTCCTTTGCACTGACCCTGATGCTGGCCTTTGCGCTGCTGTTGCTGCTGGTGACCCTGAACTGGACCGCGTTTGCCGCGCCGACAGCTCTGAGCCTCGGGTTCACCGAGATCAGCGCCCCTCTTGGATTGGTCATGCTGGTCTTCACCGCGGTGGTCAGCGCCTTGTTCGTCGTCTACATCGTGTTCCAGCAGGCCGGCGTCATCCTGGACGCTCGCCGCTTCGCGAAAGAAGGCAAGGTCCAGCGCGAACTCGCCGACAAGGCCGAGGCCTCGCGCTTCACCGAACTGCGAACGATGCTGGAAGGCGAACTGCGCAGGATCGAAGCCCAGGGCACCGCATCCACGCGCGAGCTCGGTGCCCGCATGGAGCAATCGGAACGCGGCCTGCAGGACAAGCTGGCGGAAGCGACGCGCAGCACATCTGCGTACCTGGGCGAGATTGAGGACAAGCTCGACCGGGTACTGGCCCAGGCGCGTTCTTAGCGCAAGCCCGACGGCGTTTGATTCAACGCCTCGCCGTCACTGCCTTGCGGACGACCTGTCCGATGGTCAGGCCCTGGCCGAGGATCGAGAACACGACGATGCAATACGTCAACGCGAGCACCGTATCGCGTTGCGGGCCTGCGGGAAGCGACAGGGCCAGTGCGACCGAGATGCCGCCGCGCAGGCCGCCCCAAGTGAGCACCCAGCCCGAACCTTTCGGCAGCTTGAAGGCGCGTTTAAGCACACTTACCGGCAGGCCCACCGTCAGCGCGCGTGCAGCCAGCGTAACGGCCATCGCCACCACGGCGGCAATGAAGATGTTGACCGAGAAGCTCACCAACAGCACTTCCATCCCGATCAACACGAAGAGCACGGCATTCAGGATTTCGTCGATCAGCTCCCAGAACAGATCGATGTAGTGCCGGGTGGTGTCGGACATTGCCAGCGCGCGGCCCCCGTTGCCGACGATCAATCCGACGACGACCATCGCCAGTGGCCCCGAGACGTGCCATCGGTTGGCCAGCGCGTAGCCCCCGGTGACGGCCGCCAATGTCAGCAACACCTCGACCTGGTAGTTGTCGACGCTGCGCAGCAGCCAGAAGGTGATGGCGCCCAACACCAGCCCGAACAGCAGGCCGCCGCCGGCTTCGCGCAGCAGCAGTCCCAGGCCGGCCTCCAGAGTGGGCGCGCTGCCGCTGGCCAGCATGCCCAGCAGCAGCGAGAAGATGACCACTCCCACGCCGTCGTTGAAAAGCGACTCGCCGGCGATCACCAGCTCCAGGTTCTTCGGTGCGCCGGCGGTCTTCAGGATGCCCATCACGGCGATCGGGTCGGTGGGCGAGATCAGTGCACCGAACAGCAGGCAATAGATCAACGGCAGGTGCAGGCCCACCCAGGGCAAGGCGATCCAGGTCCCGTAGCCCACGGCGGCCGTGGACAGAATGGTCGAGACCACGGCCAGCACGCCCACCTGCCAGCGATAGGCTTTGAGTGCGGTCAGATCGACGTGCAACGCGCCGGCGAACAACAGCAGCGACAGCATGCCCTGGATCAGCACCGCGGAGAAGTCGATTGAGCGCAGCAGTGACTCTTCGAACTGCCGCAGCCCTGAGGCGATGCCCAAGGCGTCCAGGGCCACGAGGCCCAGCGACATCAACAGCGCCGACACCATCACGCCGATCGTGATCGGCAGACCGATGAACCTGTGATTCAGGTATGCCAGCAGCGCGGTAAGGACAAGGCACGATGCCCCAATCTCCAGCATCACCAAAGGGCCCCGTCAAACACCCCAGACGATCACTTCATTCGTCGCCTGAGCCTCCTTCAACATCTCGATCAGTGGCCACGCATGCTGGCGCAATGTCACCGCGTCGGCGTCTTCCCCAGTCTCATCCTCCAAGGGCGGGTTGCCCTTGACATCGGACAAGCGGGACTCGTCCTCTGCGACGGCGAGCTCCAAAGCCCGAATGTCCGAAAGCATGTCGGTTGGCTGCAGGATTCCCTGTTCCGCAAGGGGCTTGCCCAAGATACGCAGCATTCGATCACCGACCGGACCCGCCATCAGGACATTTCCCGTCGCCTTGCACTTGAACTTGTAGATCATGTTGTAGCCCTCCTTTGCTATTAATTTCCACTGAAACTTTTGACGTTCGGATTCCGGTGCCACTGAATGGCCTACGCGGTCTTCTGAGATCCGAATGTCCGCGCGTAGACGCAGGTGAACTCGGCACCCATCAACAAGATTTGTGCTGAGAAATACACCCAAAGCAGCACCACCACCAACGAACCAGCTGCCCCGAAACCCGAAGCCACGCCGCTGCGGCCGATATAGGCACCAATGAGGTACTTTCCTCCCGTAAAGAGCGAGGCCGCGAGCAAGGCCCCGAGCCACACGTCTGCCATCAAGACACGCTGACGCGGCATCAACCTGTAGATGAGGCCGAACATGAAGGCCACCAGCACGAAGCCACCGACCGCGTTGCCCGCCACCACCACGGTCTGCCAGCCGCCGAAGACCGGGTCAAGACGACGACTCACGGCAGCCAGCATCGCACTCGTCACCAACGACACGATGAGCAGAAAGCCTACCGCGAGGATCATGCCGAATGCCATCAGGCGGGCACGCACGAGGGTGAGCCACCCGCTCTTGCGCAGCCGTCCCGGCACGCGCCAGATGCGGTCGAGCGCGTCCTGCAACTCGGCGAACACGGTGGTCGCGCCGACAAGAAGGAGCAGCAGGCCGATGGCTGTAGCCGTCAGGCCCTCAGCGGGCTTGCGCACGCTGGCGAGCAGGCCCTGCACCGCGCCCGCGCCCTGCTCCCCCATCAGATCCTGCAGCTGCGCCTGGATCTCGCCACGCGCGGCGTCTTCCCCGAAGACGAGGCCGGCGACGGACACGACGATCAGTAGCAACGGCGCCAGCGAAAACATCGTGTAGTAGGCCAGCGCGGCCCCCATGCTCGGCACATAGTCGTCGAGCCATGCGGTCGCAACCTGCTTGACGAGATCCCACCAAGCGGCGGGCAGGTCGGCGCACATCACTGGCTGTCGGCGGCGCCGGGCGCCGCTCGGCCTAACTGTGCACCAGCGCGGCCATCGAACGACATTTCGCACTTCCCGACGGCAGGAGCAAAAGATGCTTTCATAGTCGACTCCATGAACTTGAGGCCACTTCGCGTCGACGATTCCCGCTGTCACTCCACAGGGCTGTCGCTCCAATTGGTGGGGTCCGTCCCGGACAGTTTTAGGCCGGACGTCTTCTCCCGATGGTCGTGCAGCCGGCCGAGCCTGCTGTCCAGCAGATGCGCCAGCTTCTGCGCAGCGCCATGTACCGCCTGCTCCAGTGTCGCGGCGTGGTCCGTCACTGCCACCGGCTGCCGGCCCTCGAGACGGGCCTCCAGCATGCAGCGCTGGTCATGCTGCCCGCTCTTGCCGCCGTTCTCGTCACTCAGATGAGCTTCCACCCGGGTGATGTGTTCACTGAAGCGCTCCAGCGCCTGCTCGACCGTGGCGCTGACCTGAGCGGCCAGCACCTCGGTGCCCTCGATGTGGACGTCGGTGTTGAGTTGGATCTTCATGGGATTCTCCTTTGGGGGTTCTGGGACGCGCGGCGGTTCAGTTCAGTGACGAAAACTTGCCGCCACGCCAGTGCGGCCCGGCATGCGGTCGGCAGGCAGGACGTGAACCTCTCCGCCCATGCGCTCGACCATCGTCCCCAGGTCGTCGAGCACGTCGTCCATGTGCGGGTTGTCGAGCTCAGCAGGATGGATGCCACCGGTCGATGCGTCGATCCGACCAGCCACCTGGCGGTCGGCCTCGATCAGCAGCGTCGCCACGCGGCCGGCCACCGCGGCGTGGGCGACGTGCGACAGATCCTCGCTGCCCAGCCCCTTTGCCTCGGCGCAGGCATAGGCATCGCGCCAGGCGACCTGCTGCGCATCCTGCTGCGGTGCCGCGACGTCCCAGGCGCGCTGTCGCAGTGCATCGTTCGAGAGGCCCTGAGGGTCAACCATCGGGCCGCTGGCCATCAGGAACGGGTTGTGACTGACCTCGCGGAACAGGTGCTGGTGTTCGGGCAACGCAGCCAACATCAGGGGCAGGCCGGACAAGCGCGAGTGGTGTTCCAGCACGGCCCGGTCGACGGCGCGGAAGAACCGCTCGGCTTCTGTGTCGATCCTGTCCTTCTTGCCACCCTGGCCATGATGCATAGCAACATGGCCAGCGCCACTGCCGCCGTGTGAAGACACGGTGGAGTGCGGTTCGGTGTGCTTGTTGCCCAACTTCACGGTCATCGTCCGCGGCACCTCGGCAGCCATCGCCACGGCATCGAGCGCGTTGCGGTCTCCTTCGAAGAGCTGCACCTCGTGCAGGCTTAGCGCCAGCACCTGGTAGCGCCCGGTCGACTGCAGAAACTGGCGCAGCGGCTTGGTGTGGAAGCTGTCGGACACCACCGCCAACTCTGCCAGCTCACTGCCTTGCCGCTGCAGCAGGAACACGCGGAACAAGCCCGGCGCGCCCAAAACGGCCAGGCCGTCGAGCGCGTGGTTCCAGAAGTCATGGTCCTGTGCCAGGGCCTCGAACGGCTCGAGCTGGGCCTTTACGGCATCAGCAGGATGCTGCTGTCGAAGCGACGCCTCCAGCGCACCCACCAAGTGGCGGAACCGGATCGGGTCCTGCTGGTTGTCCGGATGGCGTCGATGTGTCGGCTGGTAAAGCGACAGGCAGGGCCGCGCCTGGTGCGACGTGATTTCGTCGAGGTTGGCGTGGGTCATTGGGCTGGGTGTGTGGGCGGGCTTCATGTCGCTTCCTTCAGTGCTGGCTGTCAGTGGGCGGTGGCAGGGGTCGAGTTCGACTGAGCTCATCCCGGCGATGTTTGCAACGGCATGCGGTGCCACCAGCATGCCGCGACCTCCTTGAACGGGACGGCAACCACAGGTCACTCCTCGCCGCTCATGCAGTCTGCCCAACGCGCCTGGCCTAGTCTGTGCGACGGCGCACACGAGTTCGCCCGGGTTCGGCTCGGCCTAGATACCCCCTTGTCCGATTCAGGCTTGAATCTCGCAGGGCCTGGGTTGCCGTCGTGAAGCGCGTCTCGACGGTGAGCAGAACGTCCGCCTCCGGCACGGCTTCTCGTGCCACTCTGATGATCCTGTCGTCTTGACGCCAACAACTGCCCCGACACCATCACGCCGACGGTGTCGGGCAGACCGATGGAGCGGTGGTCCTGCAGATGCTGTGAGCGCCGAGACATGGTGCGCCTGTAGGCGTAGGCGGCGTCCGCTAAATCAATGGCTGCCGAGGTGGCGATCAACGCAAGCCAGAAGCACTTCATCGCGCTTCGAGCGCAAGCGTCGGTCAGCGCGAATGCGGCTTTGCCGACCTGAGGAACTCGACGCTCCTGGACCGGCAGCGACTGTTGAGAAGGGCGCGCGCGAATCGGTAATATATTTGTACAAATGTTAGTGTACGATCGCCGCAACCTGATCACGCACAGTGTTCAGCCGAGCAATCACTCCACCAGCTACGGGAGACAACAGCATGCAGATGTTCAGATTCGGCGCCTCGATCCTTTGCGCAAGCGCAATCCTCGCCGGTTGCAGCAGCGCCCCTGTGGCGAAGTCCTCAACCCAGTCTGCCGCCGTCGCAACGGCCGTGCCGAAGTCGGCTCCCGCGCCTGCGACCTCGGACGTGCCGGCGCCGGTTGCTTTGTCGTCTGTGACATCGGCGACGCTTCCGCAGCACCTCGATCCGAAGAGCTCGATTTCCAAGGAGCGCAGCGTCTACTTTGACTTCGATGTCTTTGCGGTCAAAAGTGAATATTCCGGACTGATCGATCGCCACGGCAGGTACCTGCAAGCAAAGCCGGTGCTGTCGATCAAGATCGAAGGCCATGCAGACGAACGCGGCAGTGCGGAGTACAACTTGGCGCTCGGGCAGAAGCGAGCGCACGCGGTACTACAGGCCCTGAAAATTTACGGTGTGAAGGACGGCCAGATGGAGGCGGTCAGCTGGGGCAGTGAGCGGCCCAAGACCACGGGCCATGACGAGGCAGCCTGGGCGGAAGATCGCCGCGCCGATTTGGTCTATCCGAAGCAATAGGCCGGGGACCCGCTGTGCGACGACGCCACGCAGCCGCCCTTCCTACTGGCCCAGCGGGATGTTCGCCGCGCGCTCGTCTGCGTCGAGCGCCGTGATGAGCTTGGCCAAATCCGCGTCCATGCGCTTGAGCGTTCGCTCATCCAGGCTTGCGAGCGCCTGGGGCAAGACTCCGGTGAAAGGGCCAGGGGCGCGCCGCAGGACGGTATTGCCTGCGGGCAATACATGCAATTGCACAGCCCGGCGGTCGCTCGCAGTCTTGGCTCCTGCAATGAGTTCCCGTGCGATCAGGGTCTTGACCAGGTTGCTCGCAGTTGATTGATGGACATCCATGGCATTTGCGAGATCGTTCACGCCGATACCCGGCCGGTCCCGGACGATGCTCAGCGCCCACAGCTGCGCGCCGCCGACTCCGGCCTTCTTCTCGACCTGCTGGAAGTGTGTCTTGACGGCGTTGAACACGAGACGGAACCGCCGCAGCACCTGCGCAGCGGGCTCGCCTATTTCGCTACCCGAAGGGCTGGCGGGAGCTTTCTCAGGGGTGACGGCCTTGGTTTTCGTGTGCTGGACCATGCGTCCATGATAGGAGGGCAGGCGTGAATGTGACTTCCAAAGGGCAGGCGAAAGAATTCGGACGTGGCAGTTGGTTCCGCCTATGAGACAGGAGCTGCGGATCGCTGCGGCCTTTCGCCGTGAGTTCTCGGATTGGCGGCTCTGGCTTGCACGCGTGATCGTGATTGCTTTCGCGGCCGCCGCAGGGCTCACTGTCGTGGGCTTCACCTGGCTGACCGAGCGCGCTCTGGAGGCGTTCTTTTCGATGCGCTCCACTTGGTGGTGGGCGCCGCTGCTGTGGACTCCGTTGTGCACCGGTGCCATCGTCTGGCTGACGCGTCGCTATGCCCCCGGTGCGGCCGGATCCGGCATCCCCCAGGTGATGGCGGCTCTCGATTCGACGGTCGATGGCAGCAGTCGGAGTCTGTTCGTCTCGATCAAGCTCACCGTGGCCAAGATCGCATTGACCGCCTGGGGGCTGCTGGCAGGGCTCTCACTGGGGCGTGAGGGCCCATCGGTGCAGATCGCGGCTGGTGTCATGCATGGCGCTAAGCGATGGCTGCCGAAGCGCTCCGCAATCACTGAGCATGGCTTGCTGGTTGCCGGTGGCGCAGCCGGCATTGCGGCGGCGTTCAACACGCCGCTCGGTGGTGTCATGTTCGCGATCGAGGAGCTCTCACGTGCGCCCGAGCAGCGCAGCAGCGGGCTGATCATCTCCGGGATCGTGCTGGCCGGCCTGGTGGCCGTATCGACCTATGGCAATGGCACCTACTTTGGCGTGATCCACGTCCCGGCTGTCGGGGCGTCGTTGCTGTGGCCCGGCCTGCTTGTGGCCCTGGCCAGCGGCGCGGCCGGCGGTGTATTCGCGCGCCTGTTGATCGCTTCACTCAGCGGCAGCTCGGGTGATGGACTCAGCCGCTGGCGACTGAAGCGGCCCGTGTCGTTCGCCGTCGGCTGCGGATTGGCAGTCGCCGTGATCGGCGTCGTGACCCATGGGGCCACCTTCGGCAGCGGGTACGCTTACACGCGTGCCATGCTGGAGGGGCAAGAGAACGTTGCGGCCGCGTACGTGGTCTGCAAGTTCGTGGCCACCTGGTTGACGGCCTGGTCTGGCGTGCCCGCTGGCATTTTTGCGCCGTCACTGGCCATCGGTGCTGCGTTGGGCAACGACGTTGCCCAGCTGACTTCGTATCCTCATGCTGCGACGTTGATCGCGCTGGGCATGGCCGGATTCCTTGCCGCCGCGACACAGGCTCCGCTGACCTCGTTCATCATCGTTATGGAGATGGTCGACGGCCACGCGATGGTGCTGAGCCTGATGGCCTGCGCGCTGATTGCCAGCGGCATCTCCAGGTTGTTCTCACGCCCGCTCTACGCGACGCTCACGCAGATCCAGTTGCGCCGCTTAGCGCCACCACCACCGCCACCAGCAGATGGAACGCCGCAGCAAGCCCGGTGATCGGAAGAAAAGGAGCCCGGGAAGGGGGGCTCCAATGAACACACAGCTCCTGGTCGCCCGTTACCAGCTCGAGCGGCGACAGACGGGCGAAATATATTTGTTGGAACATAGTTGTCTCTTCGCGATATGAAGGGTCCCGCTGAAAACGGTCACACGCGACCGCCGTCCGATCCGCCACCGTATGCCCATGCCCATGCCCGGCCGCATCTAAAGGGCCTCACCACCACCTTTCAACCGCGCATGCAAGAGACTCAGCCTCTTTCAAGCGCGGTTTTGACCGTCGTACACGGAGGTTGCCCTTGAAAAAGTCTGTTGTTGCAGCGCTTGGTTTGGGATTGGTGGCATTCGCCGCGGTGGGTGGGTGGTGGTATTGGCAGAGCAGCGTGCCGACGGCCAGGCCGAGTGTTCAGGCGTGGCCCGCCGCCGAGTCGGCCTCGCCGGTGCCCGCTCAGATACCGCAGGCATCAGCCGAGCCCGGCATCAGGCACCCGCTTGAATTGCCCGCCCTGCCCGCCCTGCCCGCATCGGTCCCGCTGCCAGCACGTGCGATTGACGCCGAGTCCGTGCTGAGCGAACTGTTCGGCCGGAAGTCCGCCCTCGGCATGTTCCAGTTGGACGACTTTACGGGCCGCGTTGTGGCGACGGTCGACAACCTGGGCCGATCGCATGCCCCCTCACGGCTGTGGCCCATGAACCCCGCGGACGGGCGATTCCTGACCGAGAAGCAAGGCGATGCCGAGGTGATCAGTGCGGACAACGGCCTGCGCTACACGCCGTATGTTCTGCTCATCGAGACCGTGGATCTGCGTCAGGTGGTGGCTGCCTACGTGAAGCTTTATCCCCAGTTGCAGAAGGCCTACGAGGAACTGGGCTACCCCAGGCGCTACTTCAACGACCGAGTGGTGGAGGTGCTCGACCAGTTGATCGCGGCGCCTGACATCAACGCTTCGACCAAGGTCCACCTGCCCGTCATCAACGGCCCGATTCAGCCGCAGCGGCCGTGGGTGCTCTACGAGTTAGAAGATCCGGCCCTGCAGTCTCTGAGTTCCGGCCAACGGATCCTGGTTCGCACGGGTCCGGTCAACGAGCGGCGTTTGAAGACCAGGCTGGCGGAGTTGCGTCAGCTGCTGGCTAACGGTGCTCCAAGGCGATAGCCCGCGCATGCCATTCGACTTCACGTCCCTCGCTGGAGATCTCGTTTGGCCCTTGGCCGTCGCTCTGGCTTGGGTGGCCGGCGAGCTGGGCCACCGCTGGACTGGACTGCCCCGCATCAGCTTGTACGGCGTGGTCGGATTCGCGCTTGGCAGTCCTCAGCTCGGCCTCTTGCCGCAGGCCAGCTCAGAGCCGGTCATGCTGGTGGCCAATGTGGCCTTTGGCCTGATCCTGTTCGAGTTCGGGTACCGCATCAATTTACGCTGGCTTCGCACCAACCCGTGGATCGGCATCACCGCAGTGCTTGAGGCGGCGCTGACATTCGGCGCTGTCTATTTCCTTGCACTGGCCTTCAACATGCCGGTGCTGACGTCGCTGCTGCTGGCGTCCCTGGCGATGTCCACTTCCCCGGCCGCATTGATGCGGGTCATCAACGAACAGCGCAGCTCGGGCCAGGTGACTGAACGCATCCTGCACCTCACGGCGGTCAACTGCGTCCTCGCTGTCTTCACCTTCAAGGTCATCGTCGGCTTCTGGACCTTCCAGACGTCCGGCAACGTCCTGCAGGCCATCTCGAACAGTGTCGTGCTGCTGGCCGTCTCGGTCGGCCTGGGCGCCGCCTTCGGGGTCGGCGTGCCCGCCTTGCTGAGGCGCTTCGGGCGCCTCAGCCGCGATGCCACGGTCGGCTTTGCGATCGGCGTGATCCTGGTCGTGGCTATTGCGCACACTCTCAAGTTTTCGCCCGTGCTGGCATCGCTGACCTTCGGCCTGGTGGCACGGCACCGCCGGGTGGTGCTCAGCCAGACCCAGCGCAACTTCGGCGCGCTGGGCGAACTGCTGGCCATCGTGCTGTTCGTGTTCGTCGCGACCACGATCTCCTCGCAGCGCGTGTGGGTCGGTCTCGGGCTGGGGATGCTGCTTATCCTGGTCAGGATGCTGATCAAGGTGATCGTCGTCGGCGGCCTGGCGAGGGTCAGTGGCATGAGCTGGCGCAAAGGTGTCTTGACGGGCCTGGCCATGGCGCCCATGTCGGTATTCGTCATCTTGTTGCTCGAGCAGGCGCGCTACCTGGGCATCGACCTGATCGACCAGCTGGCTCCGCTCGCGGCGGCAACCCTGGTTCTCGAACTGCTCGGACCGATCGTGACGCAGCGCGCCCTGGTGGCGGCCGGCGAGAGCGGCGAACCTGAGGAAGGCTGACATGCCACTCGAACCCTTCAAATCCTCGGCCCCGCTGACGCTCGGCGTCGAGCTGGAACTGCAGCTCGTCAGCCTGAGCAACCTGGACCTGATCGATGCCAGCCCGGACATGCTGGAACTGCTGGCGCGCAGGACGTTTCCCGGCAACGTCGTGCCGGAGATCACCGAAAGCATGATCGAGGTGTCGACCGACATTCACACCGATCATGGCGGGCTGCTGGCGCAATTACGCCAGATTCGCGACTCGCTGGTGGCGGCAGGCGATCGACTGAATGTCGGTGTGTGTGGTGGCGGGACGCATCCGTTTCAGCAGTGGTCGGAACGCAAGATCTTCTCCAAGCCGCGCTTCAAGGAGGTGTCGCTGCTCTATGGCTACCTGGCCAAGCAGTTCACCATCTTCGGCCAGCACATCCATGTGGGGTGCGCGTCTGGCGACGATGCCATGTACCTTTTGCATTCGCTGAACCGCTACATCCCGCACTTCATCGCCTTGGCAGCCTCTTCGCCATTTGTGCAGCGTAAGGACACGCTGTTCAATTCGGCACGTCTGAATTCGGTGTTCGCCTTTCCGCTGAGTGGACGAGCGCCCTTCACCACGAGTTGGCGCGATTTCGAGAGCGGCTATTTCGCAAGGATGGAACACACCGGCATCGTAAAGAGCATGAAGGACTTCTACTGGGACATCCGCCCCAAGCCAGAGTTCGGAACGATCGAACTGCGCGTTTGCGACACGCCGCTCACGGTGGAGCGAGCCGCTGCCTTGGCAGGCTACCTGCAGGCCCTGTGCCGATGGCTGCTCGAGCGGTCGGCGCCGCCGCCGAACGAAGACGACTACCTTGTCTACAACTACAACCGCTTCCAGGCCTGCCGATTCGGTATGGACGGCACCGTGGTGCACCCGAAGACTTACGAGTCGGTGCCCTTGAGAGACGACATTCAAGACACGCTGCGCCGTCTGGAGGATCGGATGATGCCCAGCGATGCTCAAGCGCTGTTGCATCTTCGGAAGGTGGTGCAAAACGGCAGTGACGCGTCCTACCTGCGCCAGCAGTACGAGGAACGGGGGAGTTCGGAGGGCATGGTCGACGCTGCGATCGCTCGCTTCCGGGCGCGCACCGCAGAATGATTTTCGTGCCGTCAACCGACCTGCAGGCAGGCGGCGCAATCCTGATCACCGCCTGGCAAGCGTTGGGGCAACCGGTCAGCAGAGTCCGACAGGGTCGGCCAACCGTCGAGTGCGAACGGTGGCGATGACGTCGATGCATGCATTCACGCGGGCCGCCTGTGGCGCGTGGTCGAAGCCGCTGGCCTGGTTGATCTCGGTCGCCGTGGTGGCCGCGCTCGGTGCTTTGAGGGCGGTCACGGGTGCCGAATTCGCTTTCGCATCCTTGGGACTGTTGTCGGTGCCGCTGATGGCCTGGGTGGCCGGGCGCAAGGCGGGTGTGGTCAATGCAGCCTTGGCCTCAGCCACCTGGATCGTTGGCGACATCGCTTCGGGGCGTGACCTTACGGACTGGATTCCGTGGGCCAACGCAGTGACCTGGTTTGTGACCTGCGGCATCGTCGTGTCGCTGACGGATCAGGCTCGTGTGCAGTTGTCGAAAGTCCAGGAGCTGTCGATCCGAGACCCATTGACCGGCTTGCTCAACCGCCACGCGCTGCTCGACTTCGGCGCGCGCGAAGTCGATGGGTCGCGCCGCGATGCCCACTCACTGGTCGTCGTTTTCATCGACCTTGACAACTTCAAGCGACTCAACGATTGCGAGGGTCACGTTCGTAGCGGTGCGGCACTGTGTGCCACCGCCGTCGCGCTGCGCGCTTTCAGCCGGTCCACCGATACCTTGGCTCGATGGGGAGGCGATGCAGACGTTCGGGCAACTCGATGCGGCCGCGCCAGAGGTGAACGGCGTGTGGGCTAGCATCATTACGGGTGTCGGGCGTCTCTGCTTGGACAGGCTCATGCGTCGGTCGGGCCGCCGCGCAAATACGGGACGACCATGAACACCATTCAGGAACCGGCGGTGCAGATCATCGCAGCCATCATCTTTGCGGTGGCACTGGTCCACACGTTCGCTGCCAAGCAGTTTGAGCGCCTGGCCCACCGGTATCCCAAGCACGCGGGACTGTTCCACCTGGTCGGCGAAGTCGAGGTGGTCTTCGGGTTCTGGGCCATCGTGCTCGTCGTCACGATGGCGCTGACGTCCGGGGGGGACCGTGCGCTCGCCTACGCGGAGTCGCGCAACTACACCGAACCGCTGTTCGTGTTCGTGGTGATGGTGGTGGCCGCCTCGCGACCGGTGCTGATAACGGTGATGCGACTGGTGCACCTGGCAGCCGGCGTGATGCCCGTGCCCACACCGCTGGCGACGGCCTGGCTGGGCCTGGCCGCGGTGCCCCTGCTCGGTTCGCTGGTGACGGAGCCAGCCGCCATGACCATCGCCGCTCTGATGCTCGCTCCGCAGATCTTCCGACCCGATGTGCCGGAGCGGGTCAAGTACTTTGCGATCGGCGTCCTTTTCGTCAATGTCTCGATCGGTGGCACCTTGACCTCTTACGCCGCCCCGCCGGTGTTGATGGTCGCGGCTACTTGGCAGTGGGACAGTGCCTTCATGCTCGCCACGTTTGGCTGGAAGGCCGCGCTGGCGGTGTTGGTCAATGCCACCGTCTGCGCGTTCGTGCTGCGCCGCCACGTGATCCCGGCATCGGAACAGGTGGG
Organism: Ramlibacter sp.; assembly: GCA_014376915.1. Next base: position 1,762 of record JACMQP010000236.1, on the reverse strand, counting down.
CGATGCGGGCGCGGACACACCGGTGCCGCGAACGGTCGTTGCCGTTCACCTGGCGCTGCTTGCAGGCGTCATCTTGCTAGCGCATCACCCAGTAGCCTTCCTGGGCCTGTTCCTGATGTTCCTCGGCTTCACGCAGGCCTATGAACGCTTCCAGAGTCCGCTGATCATCAAGGAGGCCTTGCTGGTGGGCTTTTTTCTCGCAGGGCTCGTGGTCTTGGGCGGCATGCAGAGCTGGTGGCTGCAGCCGATCGTTTCGAGTCTCAAGCCCCTGGCACTCTTCATAGGTTCTTTGGGCTTGACGGCAATCACCGACAACGCGGCCCTGACTTACCTCGGCTCGCAGATTACGGGCATTTCCGACGAGTCGAAGTACATGCTGGTTGCCGGCGCGGTCGCGGGGGGCGGGCTGACCGTCATCGCCAACGCGCCGAATCCGGCGGGCGTAGCACTGCTGCGGCGCGGCTTTGCGGATGAGTCGATCGGAGCGGGGGAATTGCTGCTCGGTGCCGCTGGACCGACACTGGTTGCCGCGGCAGCCTTCATATTCCTCTGACGGACCGCGGTCAAATTGCCTGCCGAGGAGGTCAGACGCCGGGACCAGGGGAGCCAAGTCGCGTCGTATCTCTGCGTGAACTTGACTGCGTGAATGCCCGCTCTGCTCGGGTGCTACCTACGGCTCAGGGTCGATAGCACCAGTTCGTGGTTCACGGGAGCGGTCATTGGGCTTGCATGTCTTGGCCGCACCCCCGGCTGGTCAATATTCGGTCGGCGTCAACAGTCCTGGCCCTCAAAGCTGCCGACGACGCCGTCATCTGGATCTGCCCGAAGTGCCAGACGGAGGGGCGCATTTCAAACTGGCAAGGCAGCCTGTGGGACTTGCGCGAGCGCCCGTCGCATCCCCGCTAAATGTCCAGAAAACGATTCGGGCGCTGCTCACGGCATCGACTCTCAGTGCGCGTTGCGCACGGAAGACTGAGCACCCCGAGCTCAGGCAGCACCACTCAATCAGTGGCGCGTTGACAAGATAGCGCTGTCGCCAAGACGAGCATTTGCTATGCAGATGCAGGTGCAGGTAAAAAGTAAAAACGGGCCGCTAGGTCCCGTGTTTGCTCAAAGTTTGGCGGAGGGGCGACGTTAGAGGGGGGCCGTCATCGGGAGCGCACGTTGCTTGCACGAAGACCTGCTGCTGGCTGAATCTAAAGTAGTTTCCACCTCGGGGCGCACGCGCCGCACTTTGGGTTTCAAGCTTTCATTTTTTACCTCGGCAGATATGAAATCAGCAACTGTCTGCCACCCGGCGCGAAGCTGAGCTTCGCTCTTGCCGACGTAGTGCCCTAGCGTCACGTCGTTGCCGGTGCTGTGGTTCAACATTCGCTTCAACACTGCACCTGAAACAAGTTCCTCGGCAATGCTGGCGAAGGTTGCTCGCAAGCCATGCCCTTGCACTGCCGATTCGGCACGTGCGTTGATCCACGCGAGCGTCTTTCGTGCATCCACGATGTCAAACAATGGCTCCTCCGGTGCTTTTTCGTGGCAGTTGCGTTCTGCGATTTCAAGCGCTTGACGCGACAAAAGTAATTTGTGATCGCTTCGGTTTTTGGTGTCGCGCAACACGATGCGTCCGCCATTTCGATCCACGTCCCGAACAGCGATAGGCGGATAACCATCGCGTTTGCTCCCGTGAATCTCGACACCTCGACAACCGGTCAGCAATTGGAAGCGGTAGTAGTCCGAGGCCACCTTTGACGGTGCCGCAGCAGCG
>JACMQP010000235.1 GCA_014376915.1 Ramlibacter sp. | reverse complement strand
GGCAACATCCGCGAACTACGCAACGTGCTGGAGCAGGCGGCGATGCGCTCGGACTCGAACCACATCGGCGCCGCAGACCTCGAAGCGGTGCTGCGCGAATCCGGCATCGAGCAGATCGCGCCGGCCGCCCCGGCAGCGGCCGCGGCGCTGCCGCAGCGACGGGCGACCGACCTGAGGCCGCTGGCCGAGCAGGTGAGCGAAGTCGAGCGGCAGGCCATCGCTGCGGCGCTGGCCCACACCCGCGGCAACAAGTTCGCGGCCGCGAAGCTGCTCGGTATTTCGCGCGCCAAGCTGTACGAGCGGCTTGAAGGACTGCCTGTTAACCAGACAATTGCATGAAAGTAAGGCGTTTTATTTGACTAGTTTCAAGTCATACTCGCCCTAGCTCAGCAGAAAACCCTTAAGAATCAAGCCCCTGCTGGCTGGCACGCGTCCTGCAATTGTGGTGCGAGAGTTCTGCAGTCAAAAATAGGAGACAACACCATGAATCGTCGCAACTCGCTGGCGCTGGCCGTCCTCGCCGCCACCGTTTTCGCCTCGCCTCTGAGCTTCGGCCAGGGCAAGGACATCAAGATCGCCCACATCTACAGCCGCACCGGTCCGCTCGAGGCTTACGGCAAGCAAACCCAGACCGGTCTCATGATGGGTCTGGACTACGCCACCGGCGGCACCATGACCGTCAACGGCCGCAAGATCGTCGTGATCGAGAAGGACGACCAGGGCAAGCCCGACGTGGGCAAGAGCCTGCTGGCCGCCGCGTACGGCGACGACAAGGTGGACCTGGCCATCGGCCCGACGGCTTCACCGGTCGCACTGGCCATGTTGCCGGTCGCCGAGGAATACAAGAAGATCCTGCTGGTCGAGCCGGCCGTGGCCGATTCGATCACCGGCGAACGCTGGAACAAATACATCTTCCGCACCGGCCGCAACAGCAGCCAGGACGCAATTTCCAACGCCGTGGCGCTGGACAAACCGGGCAACGTGATCGTGACGCTGGCGCAGGACAACGCCTTCGGCCGCGACGGCGTGCGCCCGATGCGCGAGACCCTCAAGCAAGCCAAGTTCCTGCACGAGGAATACCTGCCCGCCGGCACGACCGACTTCACGGCCGGCCTGCAACGCATCATCGACAAGCTCAAGGACCAGCCTGGCCAGAAGTTCGTCTGGGTGGTGTGGGCTGGCGCTTCGTCGCCGTTCAACAAGTTCGCCGAGCTGGAGCTGGAAAAGCGCTACGGCATCAAGCTGGCCACCGGCGGTAACATCCTGCCGGCGATGGTGGCCTACAAGCAGTTCCCGGGCCTCGAGGGCGCGCTGTACTACTACTTCGGTATCCCGAAGAATCCGGTCAACGAAGCCCTGGTGGCCAACCACTACAAGCAGTTCAAGTCGCCGCCTGACTTCTTCACCGCGGGCGGTTTCAGCGCCGCGATGGCGCTGGTGACGGCGCTGAAAAAGACCAATGGCGACCCGTCGGCCGACAAGTTGATTCCGGCCATGGAAGGCATGAGCTTCGACACGCCCAAAGGCAAGATGACCTTCCGCAAGGAAGACCACCAGGCGATGCAGAGCATGTACCACTTCAGGATCAAGGCCGACCCGGCTTTTGCCTGGGGCGTTCCGGAACTGATCCGCGAGATCAAGCCGGAAGAGATGAACATCCCGATCCGCAACAAGCGCTGATCTCCCGGACTCGCGCGGCCACGGATGGCCGCGCGCGCTTGCGGCACCACCATGCTCCAGACCCAAGACCTCACGGTCCGCTTCGGCGGCCACGTGGCGGTGAATGCTGTCTCCTGCGCTTTCCAGCCGGGCACGCTCACCGCCATCGTCGGCCCGAACGGTGCCGGCAAGACCACCTACTTCAACCTGATCTCCGGTCAGCTGAAGGCCAGCGCCGGCCGTGTGACGCTGGACGGCCGCGACATTTCGCGCCTGCCCGCTTCGCAGCGCACCCGGGCCGGGCTGGGCCGCGCCTTCCAGCTCACCAACCTGTTCCCGCGCCTGACGGTGCTGGAGAACGTACGGCTGGCGGTGCAGGCCACGCGGGAGGGCGCGCACCGGCGCGGCCTGAACCTGTGGAGCATCTGGAGCGACCACGCGGCGTTGCGCGAGCGAGCCGACCAGATCCTGCGCGACGTGGCGCTGGCCGACAAGGAGCACGAGCTGGTGGCGAACCTGCCACACGGCGACCAGCGCAAGCTCGAGGTCGCGCTGCTGATGGCGCTGGAATCGAAGGTCTTCATGTTCGACGAACCGACGGCGGGCATGAACGCCGCCGAGGTCCCCGTGATCCTCGACCTGATCCGCCGCCTCAAGTCCGACCCGGCCAAGACCATCCTGCTGGTGGAGCACAAGATGGACGTGGTGCGTGAACTCGCCGACCGGATCATCGTGCTGCACAACGGCGCGCTGGTCGCCGACGGCGAACCGGCCGAAGTGATCGCATCGCCAGTGGTCCAAGAGGCGTATCTGGGGGTGGCACCGCAATGAGCGACAACCTCCTCACGCTGGAAGGCGTCCACACCCACATCGGCGCGTACCACATCCTGCACGGCGTCGACCTGGTGGTGCCGCGCGGGCAACTGACGATGCTGCTCGGGCGCAACGGCGCCGGCAAGACCACCACGCTGCGAACCATCATGGGCCTGTGGAAGGCCTCGCAGGGACGCATCACGTTCAACGGCCAGGACATCACCGCGCTGGACACGCCGCGGATCGCGGGGCTGAACGTCGCCTACGTGCCGGAGAACATGGGCATCTTCGCCGACCTGACGGTGAAGGAAAACATGCTTCTCGCCGCGCGAGGCGCCAGGAACATCGGCCAGGTCGACGACGTCCGGCTGAAGTGGATCTTCTCGCTGTTCCCGGCGGTGGAGAAGTTCTGGAACCACCCGGCCGGCAAGCTGTCGGGCGGGCAGAAGCAGATGCTGGCGGTGTCGCGCGCGATCGTCGAGCCGCGCGAGCTGCTGATCGTCGATGAGCCGAGCAAAGGCCTGGCGCCGGTGATCATCAACAATATGATCGACGCCTTCGCGCAGCTCAAGGCCAGCGGCGTCACCATCCTGCTGGTGGAGCAGAACATCAGTTTCGCCAGGCGGCTGGGCGACAGCGTCGCCGTGATGGACAACGGCGTCGTCGTCCATGCCGGCTCGATGCAGGAACTCGCGCAGGACGAGGCGTTGCAGCGATCGCTGCTGGGGCTGGCACTATGAGAATCGAGACTGACCTGGACTGGAAGCCGCTGGCCCTGGTGCCGCTGCTGGCGCTGGTCGTGTTCCCCTTCATCGGCTCGGGCTCGACCTGGGTCACGCTGACCGTCGCCGGACTGGCGATGGGCATGATCATCTTCGTCATCGCTTCGGGCCTGACGCTGGTGTTCGGCCTGATGGACGTGATGAATTTCGGCCACGGCGTGTTCATCGCGCTGGGCGCGTATGTCGCGACCTCGGTGCTCGGCAGCATGAGCGACTGGACCTCCTCGGCCAGCCTGTGGCGCAACATGATGGCGGTGCTGCCGGCGATGCTGGTCGCCATGCTGGTGGCTGGCGCGGTGGGCGTGGCCTTCGAACGCTTCATCGTGCGGCCGGTGTACGGCAACCACCTCAAGCAGATCCTGATCACCATGGGCGGGATGATCATCGGCGAGGAGCTGATCAAGGTGATCTGGGGCCCGCTGCAGATTCCGCTGCCGCTGCCCGAGGGCATGCGCGGCGCCATCCTGCTGGGCGACGCGGCCGTGGAGAAGTACCGCGTGATCGCCGTGGTGGTGGGGACGCTGGTGTTCGGCGTCCTGCTGTGGGTGTTGACGCGCACCAAGATCGGCCTGCTGATCCGCGCCGGCGTGCAGGACCGCGAGATGGTCGAGTCGCTCGGCTACCGGATCAAGGTGCTGTTCGTCGGCGTCTTCGTGGTCGGCAGCGCGCTGGCCGGCCTGGGCGGCGTGATGTGGGGCCTGTACCAGCAGAACGTGGTGCCGCAGATGGGCGCGCAGGTCAACGTGCTGATCTTCATCGTGCTGATCATCGGCGGCCTGGGCTCGACCAGCGGCGCCCTGATCGGCGCGCTGCTGGTGGGCCTGATGGCCAATTACACCGGCTTCCTGGTGCCCAAGGCGGCGCTGTTCTCCAACATCGCGCTGATGATGGCCATCCTGCTGTGGCGTCCGCAGGGTGTGTATGGCGGCAGCCGCTGAAAGGCCGACATGCTCAAACGACTTCTCTCCAACGACCTGCCGCGCAGCCGCGTGCTGGCGGTGTTGCTGGTCGCGCTGCTGCTGGCGCTGGCCTTCACGCCGTTCATTTTTCCGGGCGTCAAGGCGCTCAATGTCGCCGCCAAGATCTTGGTGTTCGTGGTGCTGGTGGCCAGCTTTGACCTGCTGCTGGGCTACACCGGCATCGTGAGCTTTGCCCACACCATGTTCTTCGGCATCGGCGCGTACGGGGTGGCGATCGCTTCATTGCGCATGGGACCGGGCTGGGGCTCGCTGTTCACCGGAATCGCGATCTCGTTGCTGCTCTCGCTGGTGCTGGCGGTGGCGATTGGCCTGTTCTCGCTGCGGGTGCGCGCGATTTTCTTCAGCATGATCACGCTGGCCGTGGCCGCGGCGTTCCAGACGCTGGCGTCCCAACTGTCGGAGTTCACCGGCGGCGAGGACGGCCTCACGTTCAAAATGCCGGAGCTGCTGTCGCCGGGATTTTCGCTGGCAGAGACACCGTTCCTGGGCGTCGACCTGAACGGCCGGCTGCTGACCTACTACCTGCTGTTCGTCGTCACCGTGGTGCTGCTGCTGGCGATGCTGCGGATCGTCAACTCGCCATTCGGCCGGGTGCTGCAGGCGATCCGCGAGAACGAGTTCCGCGCCGAAGCCATCGGCTACCGGGTGGTGGTGTATCGGACCACGGCCAGCGTGCTGTCGGCGCTGTTCGCGACGCTGGCCGGCGCGATGCTCGCGATCTGGCTGCGCTACAACGGTCCGGACACCTCGCTGTCGTTCGAGATCATGATCGACGTGCTGCTGATCGTGGTGATCGGCGGCATGGGCACCATCTACGGCGCCGCGATCGGCTCGGGCATCTTCGTCATCGCCCAGAGCTACCTGCAGGACTTGCTCAAGATCGGCAGCGATGCCGCGGCCCCGCTGCCCTGGCTGGCGGCGCTGCTGTCGCCGGACCGTTGGCTGCTGTGGCTGGGCGTGCTGTTCGTCCTTTCCGTTTACTACTTTCCCACCGGCGTCGTCGGTCGGTTGCGGGCGTCGCGCCCCGGATCTTGATGCGTTGCAGGCGCCTTTCGAAACAACAACAAAAGAAGACCATGACGACGAAGACAAAAGACTCGGCGCTCGCCGTCCCGAACTGATCATCGTCGCGCCCCCCGGCCGCCGCCGGGGGCTGCGTCGAAGCAAGAGCTTTTTATGTCCTATCGCTCCAACTACCTCACCTGCGCCGGCCGCGAGATCCACTACACCGAGTGGGGGCCGCAGCAGGGGCCGACCGTCGTGGCCTGGCACGGCCTAGCCCGTACCGGCCGCGACATGGACGAACTGGCAGGTCGCCTGAAAGGCCGCTTCCGCGTACTCTGTCCCGACACGATCGGCCGCGGCTTCAGCCAGTGGAGCCCGGATCCGGGCAACGAATACCAGCTGTCGTTCTACGCGCGGCTGGCGGCGGAGCTGCTGGACCAGTTGCAGGTGACGCGCGCGCACTGGGTGGGCACGTCGATGGGCGGATCGATCGGCATC
>JACMQP010000234.1 GCA_014376915.1 Ramlibacter sp. | reverse complement strand
TTCCCAGGTATGGCTGCGCACGTAGCCATCGGCAGTGCGCCCGGCCTGGCGCGCGGTGTCCAGCACGGCCTGCTCGATCGAGCCGATGCGGTCGCGGGCGCTCTTGACACTGGTCTGGAGCCGGTCGCGGGCCTCGGCGTAGTCCTTGCCGGCCTCGCCCGCCGCATGGCGCAACAGGTCCTGGGCGTCGTCCAGCACGGCGTTGAATTCGTGGGCCAGCCTGGCTTGGCTTTTCTTGAGGGAATTGGTGGTGTCGGTCATGGTTTGCTCCTTGGGAATGGGTCGCTCAGGCGGGCTGCGGTATGGTTTCGTCGCCGGAGCGGATGACCAGCACCGGTGTCGGCGCCAGCCGGATGATCTGTTCGGCGCCGCTGCCAAGCAGCACGCGGCCGATGCCGCGGCGGCCATGGGTCCCGAGCACGATCAGGTCGGCCTTCCATTCGCGGGCGGCATTGGCAACGATTTCGCCCAGTCGTTCGCCGAAGCGGTCGAACAGCTGCTTGTCGGCTTCGACGCCGGCGGACTGGGCGATCGCCAATGCTTCGTCCAGCACCTTCGCGCCGGCCTCTCGCATTACCTTTAGCAGCTCGCCCGCCTGGCCGCCATACAGGTCGTAGCCGTCGACGAAGGCCATCTCCTCCACGACATGGAGCAGCAGCACGCGGCCGCCGCCGTCGCGGGCCAGCTGCAAGGCGGCGGTCAGCGCCTTGGTGGAGGTAGGGCTGCCGTCGACCGGGACCAGGATTCGCTTGTACATGACCGTTCCTTGCTTCTTGCCTTCGATGATGATGGACTCAGTGTCCGCCGGCGGCAAGCCAGGCCGGTTGACATGCATCAAGCGTGCGCTTGGCGGTCGTCAATACCGGCCGGGCAGTGCAACCACAGTCGGCGCATGAGAGCCAACCTGCCAGCCGCCGTCCTGCTTGCGGCTGGCCGCAGGTCAACCGGGTCGAGCAGCAGCGCAATCCGCTGGGACCGTTCCACCCGGCGGGGACGCCCGCGCGTTGCTGACCGGCTGACGGCCGGGCTTGCGGCCGGGTGCTGTAAATTCAGGTTTTCAGCCCGTTGCGCCTCTCGTGCCGTTTCAATTCCTCAACAGTCTCCATCCCGGTTCGCTTGACGGCAGCGCAGGCAGTGCCGCGGCGTTGCTGGCCGGGGTGCTGGATTCGGCCATGGACGCCATCATCACGGTGGACGAGCAGCAGAGGGTCGTGCTGTACAACGCCGCGGCGGAAAAGATCTTCGGCTGGCCGCGCCAGGACATCCTGGGCCAGCCGCTGGGCCGGCTGATTCCCAGCCGGTTCCGGGCCAGCCACGCCGGTCATGTCGAGCACTTCGGCCACACCGGGGCCACGGCCCGCCGCATGGGCGCGCGCACCTTGGTCTACGGCCTGCGCGCCAACGGCGAGGAGTTTCCGCTGGACGCCTCGATTTCGCACATGGACACGCCCGGCGGTAAGCTGTTCACCGTGATCCTGCGCGACATCAGCGAGCGGCTGCACGCCGAGGAGGACCACGCGCGGCTGGCGGCCCGGCTGAGCGGGCTGCTCGATTCGGCGATGGACGCGATCATCACCGTGGACGAGTCGCAGCGGATCTGCCTTTACAACGGCGCCGCCGAAAAGATCTTCGGCTGGCCGAGCGACGCCGTCCTGGGCCAGCCGATGGAACGGCTGATGCCGCAGCGCTTTCGCGCCGCCCACGACCGCCACGTGCGCCGCTTCGGCGAGACCGGGGTCACTTCCCGGCGGATGGGCGACACCACCGTGATCTACGGCCAGCGCGCCGACGGCGAGGAGTTTCCGATGGACGCGTCGATCTCCCAGCTGCAGACAGCCGAGGGCAAGCTCTTCACGGTGATCCTGCGCGATGTCACCGAGCGGGTGCGGGCCCAGGAAGAGCGCAGCGCTTTCGCCGCGGCCGCCAACGCGATCCGCGAGGAAGAAAAGACGCGGGTTGCCCGCGAGCTGCACGACGAGCTGGCGCAATCGCTGACGGCGCTGAAGATGGACACCAACTGGGTGCGCGACAACGGCGTTGCCAATCCACAGGCCGCCGTCGCCAAGTTGTCCGAAATGCTGGCCATGCTGGACGGCACCATCGCCGCGACCCGCCGCATCGCTGCCGACTTGCGGCCGCTGCTGCTCGACGACCTCGGGCTGGTGCCGGCGATCGACTGGCTGGCCGGCAACTTCACCGCCCGCCACGGCGTGCCTTGCAAGGTGACGGCCAGTGAGGATCTGGAGCTGGCGGAGCCGTACGCGACGGCCGTGTTCCGCATCGTGCAGGAGTCGCTGGTCAACGTCGGCAAGCACGCCGGAGCGACCCGTGCAGCAATCCGGATCGAGGACGTGAAGTGGGGTATTCAGGTGACGGTCGAGGACGACGGCCGCGGCTTCGACACCGCCGCGCCGCGCAAGCCAGGTTCGCTCGGCCTGCTGGGCTTTAAAGAACGCGCCGACCTGGTCAAGGGCACGGTGAGCGTGCTGAGCGTGCCGGGGCAGGGCACCCGGGTCGAAGTGCTGGTGCCGCTGGACCGGGGAAACCGCGCCGGCTGAACTCCTGCGCGCGGCTGCTGCTTGAGGTGGGTCAAGCCGGCGCCACCCCGGTCGCTTTAAGGTGAAGGAACTTGCAACCCCCCAGGAAAAATCCATGAAAACGTCGCTGACCCGATTGCTGGTGCACATGGACGCCACGGCGGCGGCCCAGCGCCGGCTGGAACTGGCCTGCAGCATTGCGCAGGCGCAAGGCGCCGGCGTCACCGCGCTGTACGCCGTGACCTCGGCGCTGCTGGTGATGCCGTTCGCGCCCGAAGGCGGCGGCGCTATCGTCGCGCCGCTGCGCGACCTCGACGACGACCGGCGCAAGGCGGCGCGTCAGCGCTTCGACCACGTGGCCGCAGCTGCGGCCGTGCGGCCGACCTGGGCCGATGTCCAGGACGACCCGATGCTGCCGGTGTTCGCGCAGCAGGCGCTGTATGCCGACTTGCTGGTGCTGGGCCAGAGCGACCCTGCCGAGGCGGCCAGCGGCGGGGTACCGGCCGATTTTGCCGAGACGGTCATGGCGTACAGCGGCAAGCCGGCGCTGATTCTGCCGTACGCGGGCACGCCCGCTAAGGTCGGCGAGACGGTGGCGATCGCCTGGAAGCCCACGCGTGAGGCGGCCCGCGCCGTCGCTGCGGCCATGCCGCTGCTGCAGTGCGCCAGGCGGGTCCACATCGTCTCCTGGACTACGCCAGACGAGGCGGTGAGCGGCGACCGGCTCGACTTGCCGGGTTACCTGCGCCAGCACGGCGTCGAGGCCACCTGGCACCGCCAGGGCGACGAGCCCGAAACCGTCGGCGAGTTGCTGCTGTCGCGGGCGTTCGACCTTGAGGCCGACCTGCTGGTGATGGGCTGCTACGGCCATAACCGGGCCCGCGAGTGGGTGCTGGGCGGCGCTTCGCGCACGGTGCTGCGGTCGATGACGCTGCCCGTGCTCATGACCCGTTAACTGCCGCCCTGCGACCGGCGTCGCCCGCGCCGGACCGCTCGATGTTCGGCTTCGTGCCGCTGCCGGCCGCGCCGCTGCCTGGCTACGGTCGTGCTGATGCTGGAGGCCGTAGGAATCGTCCTAGCCCGCCTAGGCGGTGCTGAGGCCGCAAACCGGATTCCGCCGAGGGCCCGACTCAGTGTCGGCTGATGTTGCCGGGGCGCCCGGCGCGGGACACTTCATGCATGGTCCAAAGCAACCACAAGCCCCTGCGGGTGTTCCTCGCGGACGACTCCCGTCTGATCCGCGAGCGGGTCGCAGCGCTGCTGACTGCGGCGCAGATGGTGGTCGTCGGTGAAGCCAGCACTCCCGCGGGGTCGATCGACGGCATCCTGTCGGTCCGTCCGCACGTGGTCGTGCTGGATGTTCAGCTCGACGGCGGTACCGGGCTGGAAGTGCTGCGGGTCCTGCGCAGCGCCGCCCCCGAGATCTCGGTGATTGTCTTCAGCAACAACGCCAGCCCGGCCTATCGCAAGCGCTACCTGTCTTACGGAGCCGCCGGCTTCCTGGACAAGAGCATCGAATTCGACCAGCTCGCGCAGGCAGTGGCCAACAGCGGCCGCGCCGCTACCGCCTAAACATTCAGGAGGAGTTCACCATGTCCATCGCCATACTCGAAGCGCCTGTGCTCAGCCCCCGCGTCGTGCCCGTGGTTGCGGTCGTCCCGGCCCGCGCCAGCGCGCCGCTGCCGACGCTCAAGACCAACTGCTCGGCTTGCCATCTGCGTGAGCTGTGCCTGCCTTGCGGCATGGCCGGCAGCGACGTCGAACGGCTAGACAGCATGATGTTCAGCCGGCACCGGGTCAAGGCGGGCCAGCAGATCTACCGCGAGGGCGATCGTTTCAAGTACATCTACGCCGTGCGCAGCGGCACCTTCAAGACCAGCCTCACGCTGTCCGACGGCCGCGAGCAGGTGAGCGGCTTCTACATGGCCGGCGAGCTGATGGGCCTGGACGGCCTGGCCCAGGGCACGCACGCCAGCAGCGCCACCGCGCTGGAGGATACCGAGGTCTGCAGCATTCCCTATGTTCACCTGAGCGAGCTGTCGGCCGCCAACAGTGGCATGCAGCATGTGGTCAGCCGCCTGATGAGCCGTGAGATCGTGCGCGAACACAGCCTGATGCTGCTGCTGGGCAGCATGAACGCGGAGGAGCGGCTGTCGGCCTTCCTGCTGAACCTGTCGCAGCGGCTCAAGGCGCGCGGCTATTCCGCCACCGAGTTCCACCTGAGGATGTCGCGCGCGGAGATCGGCAGCTACCTGGGCATGACGCTGGAGACCGTCAGCCGTACCTTCTCCGGCTTCCAGCACCAGCACCTGCTCGAAGTCGACAAGCGCCACATTCGCATCACCGACATGGTCGCCCTGTCCCGCGTGCTCGAGTTGCGCATGCATTGAGGCGCAGCGCGATGTCCCGATTCCACAAGATCCTGGTCGCGGTGGACGGCAGCCCGGGCTCCAACAACGCGCTGCAGGAGGCGATCCGGCTGGCGCAGGCGCTGGGCGCGCGGCTGCGGCTGGTGCATGTCATGGACGAGCTGGGCTGGGTCATCGGCTTCGAGTCCGCCCGGGCCCCCGTCGACGAGGTGCTGCCGCGCATGCGGCGGGCCGGCGACCCAGCTCATCATAGGCTGCGCGTTTTTCGGAATCTTTGAGCGTCGCATAGGCCTCTGCTACTTCCTTGAAGCGGGCTTCGGCGTTTGGCGCCTTGGACATGTCCGGGTGGTGCTGGCGCGCGAGCTTGCGATAGGCCTT
>JACMQP010000233.1 GCA_014376915.1 Ramlibacter sp. | reverse complement strand
GGTGCCGTTGCCGGCCTGGTGGCGATCACCCCGGCCTGCGGCTTCGTCGGCCCGATGGGCGCCCTGGTCATCGGCCTGCTGGCCGGCCTGGTCTGCCTGTGGGGTGTGAATGGCCTCAAGCGCATGCTCGGTGCCGACGACTCGCTGGACGTGTTCGGCGTTCACGGTGTCGGCGGGATCCTGGGCGCATTGCTGACCGGCGTATTCGCCTCGCCGTCGCTCGGCGGCACCGGCATCTACGACTACGTCGCCAACAAGGTGGCACCGGACTACTCGATCGGCGGCCAGGTCTGGATCCAGTTCCAGGCCGTGCTGACCACCATCGTCTGGTCTGGCGTCGTCGCCTTCATCGCTTACAAGATCGTCGACCTGGTGATCGGCCTGCGCGTCTCCGAAGAGGAAGAGCGCGAGGGCCTGGACATCAGCTCGCACGGCGAAACGGCGTACAACCGCTGACACAGAGCACATGCTGCGGGCTGCCAGGCCCGTGGCCGCTGGGCAATTGCAAGTCTCCTTTGGATGTTCAGCCCGCAGCGCGCAAGCCCTGCGGGCTTTTTTACCTGTCCTTTCCGCCGCCGCGGCAATGACGTTTCGAGGCGCCGGGCACAATGGCGCGAGGAGACGTCCAAATGATCCGACTGCAATCCGGCGGGCTGGTGTGCGAGATCGAACCGGCGCTTGGCGGCTGCATCGCCGGCCTCTGGCTTGGCGGCGAGCCGGTGCTGCGCTCGACGCGTGAGCCGCTGGCGTCGGCCCGGCAGTCGGGCAGCTATCCGCTGGTGCCGTTCTCCAACCGCATCGCCCGGGCGACGTTGCAATGGCAAGGTACGAGCCATCCGCTGGTCAGCAACAACGCGCCGGAGCCGCACGCCATCCACGGCATCGGCTGGCAGCGGCCCTGGACGGTGCTCGAGAGCGACGACGGTTTTGCGATGCTGGCTTATGAACACCCGGCCGATGCCGCCTGGCCGTTCGCCTTCGACAGCTCGCAGACGCTGCGCTTGCGCGGCAACACGCTGGAGCTGACGCTGGCGCTCACCAACCAGTCGCACCAGCCGGCGCCGGCCGGTCTGGGCTGGCACCCGTTTTTCGTGAAGCGGCCGGGCAGCCGCATCGCCTTCGAGGCCAGTGGGCGCTGGGAGCTGGGCCCCGACAAGCTACCCACCGCTCGCAGTGCGTCGCCGGGGCTGGATGCCCATTGCGCAGCGCTCGACCTGGACCATTGCTTTGACGGCTGGACCGGCGTCGCGACGCTGCGCGACGATCTGCTGACCACCCGCATCCGTTCCAGCCTGGCCCGGCTGGTGGTCTTCACCAACGCCAACCGCGACACCATCGCCATCGAACCGGTCAGCCACGTGAACAACGCGATCAACCTGGTTGCCGCCGGCGCCGACGCTGCATCGCTCGGCCTGCGCACGCTGCAACCTGGCGAGACGCTCACGGCGGAAATGAGCATCGAGGTGGAGCCGACCCAATGAATCCGGTGCGCTGGCAGGTGGCCGTGCCGCAGCCGGACCGGCTGGGGGAGTCGCCGTTCTGGCATCCGCACGAACAGCTGCTGTACTGGGTCGACATCGCCGCGATGCAGCTGCGGCGCTGCGATTGCCTGGGCGGCGCGGTCGAGAGCTGGGCCATGCCGAGCGAGCCTGGCTGCATCGCGCCGGCTGCGCGCGGCGGGCTGGCGATCGCGCTGCGCGACGGCATCTACCGGGCGGCCGCCTGGGACGGCGACCTGGTCCGCATCGCGCGCTTCAACGACGACCCGCGCACCACCCGCTTCAACGACGGCAAGGCCGACCCGCTGGGGCGCATGTGGGCCGGCACCATGTACGAGCCGCGCGATGCGCGCAAGGCGCAGCTTTACAGCATCGTTTGCCGGCCGGGCAATGGCAATCAGGGCCGGCCATTGATCGAGCTGAAGGCGAAGGACGCGATCACGGCCAATGGCGTCGCGTGGTCGCCGGACCGCAAGACCGTGTACTGGACCGACACGCCCAGCCATGCGATCCAGGCCTGGGATTGGGATGCGGACAGCAACGTGATGCGCAGTCACCGGATCTTCCGGCAGTTCCCGGTCAAGCCGGCGGGCTGGCAGCCCGGCGAAGGTGGCTACGGCGGCCGGCCGGATGGCGCTTCAGTCGATTCGCAAGGCAACTACTGGTGCGCGATGTACGAAGGCGGGCGGGTGCTGCAGATGTCTCCGGCAGGTGCGGTGCTGCAGGACATCGAAGTGCCGGCGATGTGCCCGACCATGCCGTGCTTCGGCGGCGACGACCTGAAGACGCTGTACCTCACGACCGCCCGCGACAAGCGTCCGGACGCGGAACTGGAGCGGTTTCCCAACTCGGGGTGCGTGTTCTCGATGCGGGTCGCGGTGGCGGGGTTGCCGGTGAATTTCTTTGTCGACTGACTGCAAAGTTTGCCCAAACGAATGAGCGACGGATTTCGAGTACCAGGGTCTCTGTGTCTCGATACGGAGCGTCGACCGGACGACCTGAAATCGCCTCAACCCCGGCAGCCATAAACTTCATCAAGTGATCCGTGCAGCTGCTTCCTCCCCGCCTTTACCATCGTACCCATGGATTCCGCTCTCGACGCACTGATCGACCGCATCCGCGCCACCCCTGCCGGCGGCACGGGCCTGTGCATCCGCGGCGGCGGGACCAAGGACTTCTATGGTGAGCCGCCCCAAGGCGAGCTGCTCGACACGCGAGCCCTGACCGGCATCACCAGCTACGAACCCAGCGAACTGGTCGTCACCGTGCGCGCTGGCACGCTGCTGGCCGAACTCGAAACGCTGCTCGCCTCCAGGAACCAGTGCCTGCCTTTCGAGCCGCCCCACTTCGGTGCCGGGGCCACCGTCGGCGGGATGGTCGCTTCCGGCCTCTCCGGCCCGGCGCGGGCCAGCGCGGGCGCGCTGCGCGACTACGTGCTGGGCGTGACCATGCTCAATGGCCGCGGCGAGTCGTTGACGTTCGGTGGGCAGGTGATGAAGAACGTGGCCGGCTACGACGTCTCACGCCTCATTGCCGGTTCGCTCGGCACGCTGGGCCTGATCGTCGAGGTCAGCCTCAAGGTGCTGCCGCGGGCGCCGGCCGAGGCCACGCTCAAATTTTCCATGTCGCAGGCGCAGGCATTGCGGCAACTCAATCTTTGGGGCGGTCAACCGCTGCCGCTCAACGCCAGCTGCTGGGTCGAGGACGCCGGCGCCGGCACGCTCTACCTGCGCTTGCGCGGCGCCGTCGCTGCGGTGGAGGCGGCTTGCGGCAAGCTGGGTGGCGAGCGGCAGGACAACGCCCAGGTCGCCGCCGACTGGACCCGGTGCCGCGAGCAGCAGCTGCCGTGGTTCCTGGAGCGCGGCGAGCGTGACCTGTGGCGTCTCTCGGTGCCGCAGACGGCGCCGGTACTGGACTTGCCGGAGCCGCCGCTGGTCGAATGGCACGGCGGCGAGCGCTGGGTCCGCGTCGCGCCCGGCGCGGGGGAGCGCGTGCGGCAGGTGGCCCTGGCCTGCGGCGGCCACGCCACGCTGTTTCGCGCCGCACGTCCCGACCGCACGGACAATCCACCGCGCTTTACGCCGCCGTCGGCCGTGCTGGGCCGCATCCAGCGCGAGATGAAGCGCCAGTTCGATCCGGCGGGCATGTTCAATCGAGGCCGGCTGTTTCCCGGGCACTAGGCTTTTCTCTCATGCAAACCAACCTCTCGCCCGAGTTCAAGGACACGCCCGAAGGCCGCGAGGCCGAGGCCATCCTGCGCAAGTGCGTGCACTGCGGCTTCTGCACCGCCACCTGCCCCACCTACCAGCTGCTGGGCGACGAGCTCGATGGGCCGCGCGGCCGCATCTATTTGATCAAGCAGATGCTCGAGGGCCAGCAGCCGACGCGCAAGACGCAGTTGCACCTGGACCGGTGCCTGAGCTGCCGCAACTGCGAAAGCACCTGCCCGAGCGGCGTGCAGTACGGCGCGCTGGCCGACATCGGTCGCGGCATCATGGAGCGCAAGGTGGAGCGCGGCGCGGGCTCGAAGGCACTGCGCTGGGTGTTGAAGGAAGGTCTGACATCGCCGCTGTTCGCGCCGGTGATGAAACTGGGGCAGGCCATGCGCCCGCTGCTGCCGGACGCTCTCAAGGACAAGGTGCCGGCAAAGCAGGATGCCGGCCGCTGGCCGACCCGCCAGCACGTGCGCAAGGTGATGATGCTGGCCGGCTGCGTGCAGCCGTCGATGATGCCGAACGTCAACAGCGCGACTGCGAGGGTGCTGGATGCCGCCGGCATCCAGGCCGTCGTGGCGCCTGAGGCCGGCTGCTGCGGCGCCCTCAAACTCCACCTGAACGACCAGGCCGGCGGCCTGGATCACATGCGCAACAATATCGACGCCTGGTGGCCGCAGGTCGAGCGCGGCGACGTTGAAGCCATCGTGATGAATGCTTCGGGCTGTGGCGTGACGGTGCGCGAATACGGCCATCACTTGCGGCATGACGCGGCCTATGCCGGGAAGGCGCGCCGCATCAGCGAACTGACGCGCGATTTGAGCGAGCTGTTGCCGGAGATCGTCACCGCGCTGCGCGGCAAGGTAAAACCTTCCGCGGGCCTGCTGGCTTTCCATCCGCCGTGCACCCTGCAGCACGGCCAGCAACTGCGCGGCGGTGTCGAGCGCTGGCTGGGCGAGCTGGGCTTCAACGTGCGCGTGGCGCCGAGCGAATCGCACCTGTGCTGCGGCTCGGCCGGCACTTATTCAGTCCTGCACCCCCGCATCGCCAAGCAGTTGCGCGATCGCAAGCTGGGCAACCTCGGCGAGCTTGAACCCACGGCGATCATCTCGGCCAACGTCGGCTGCATCACGCATCTGCAAAGCGGCACGGCGACGCCGGTGAGGCACTGGGTCGAGGTGCTGGACGCGGCCCTTGCCGCGTCCGCGGCCTGACTTCAGGTCGGCCCGCCCAGCGCCTCACGGTAGCGCCTGCTGCACGGCACCTGCGAGCCGTCCTTCATCTTCAGCCGCGCATCGCCGCCATCGGTCGGCTCGATCTCGACAAGGCGGTCCAGGTTGACGGCATAGCTGCGATGGACCCGGGCAAAGCGCGCCGGGTCCAGCTGCTCGAGAAAGTCGGACAACGTGGACCGCAACAGGTAGTCATGGCCGTTCACGTGCAGCCCCACATAGTTGCCCTCAGCCTGCAGCCACTCGATCTCGCCGGCGGCGATCAGGAATTCCTTGCGCAGCTTGCGCACCAGGAAGCGCTCGGGGCGCGCGAGGCCGGGCGAAGGCGGGACAAGAGGCTGGCCGGCAGGCGGCTCGGCCGGGTCCAGCAGCCGGGCCTCGCCCTGGGCCCGTAGTAGCAGGAAGCGGTAGCTCAGGATCGCCGCCAGGATCAGCACATAGCTGCGCACGTCCTTCAGGTACTCGTAGACCAGCTGCGTCGCCAGGTTGCCGGGCGGGTAGCTGCTGTCCATCAGGGCATAGATGCCGAAGCGCGGCGCCATCATCAAGGCCACGTGGGCCAGGCAGAACAGCAGGCTGCCGGCCAGGTGCGGCAGCAGGTTGCGCGGCAGCGAAGCCCAGCGCAGGGGAAAGCGCCGCTCGAAGGCGGCGATGAACGGGATCAGCAGGCCGACCGCCAAGTTGCTGGTCGCCTCCCAGGCCAGCGGCTCCCACCACGCCAGTGCCATGCCGGCGCGGCGGGCGTCGATCCAGGTGACGTTGGTGTTGAACACCAGCTGCACCACCAGCACCGCCACCCAGAAGCCGATCTCGGCCCGGCGGCGCCAGGGCTGGTAGCGCGCGAGCCAGGAGGACGCAGGATCGGTCATGGGCACCGAGTCTAGTGGGACGGCGCGGAATTTCGTCCCGGGCTGGCGCCGCTCGTCACAAACCGGCCGGTGTCCGTCCCGCCAGCGCCCGGCGCGGTGCCGGCCGCGCCGACCATGCGGCTTTCGCTGCAACAAGGAGCCGCCCCATGAACCGCCGCCACGACATCGACGCCCTGCGCGTCCTGGCCTTCGCCCTCGTCATCTGGTACCACCTGGCCATGTACTACGTGGCCGGCTGGGACTGGCACCTCAAGAGCCCGTACGCCGCCCAGTGGCTGCAGGCGCCGATGCGGGGCCTGAACCTGTGGCGGCTGGACCTGGTGTTCCTGATCTCGGGACTGACCATTGGCCTTGTGCGGCGCGGTCAGCCGGACGGCGCCCTGTTTCGGCAGCGCAGCTGGCGGCTGTTGCTGCCGCTGGTGTTCGGGATGCTGGTGATCGTGCCGTTCCAGCCCTACGCCCAGGGCGTGGCCAACGGCCTGGTCCAGCCCGGCTTCGGAAACTTCCTGCTGCGCTATTTGAGCGGCGGCCAGTGGCCTCGCGGCGCCTTCGACGGCTGGGAGGCGGGCATCACCTGGAACCACCTCTGGTACCTGGCCTATCTGTGGATCTACACGGCGGTGCTGGTGATGCTGTTCCCGTTGCTGGACTCCGCCGCCGGCCAGCGGCTGCGGCAGGCCTTTGTCTCGCTGCGCGGCGCCCGCCTGCTGCTGGTGCCGGTGCTGCCGCTGCTGCTTTACAGCCTTACGCTCTGGCCGCACTTCAAGCCGACGCACGACCTGGTCCACGACGGCTGGCTGCACGCGGTCTACTTCACGCTGTTCCTGTACGGCTTCTGGATCGGTATCGACGCCGGCTTCTGGGCCGAGGCCACGCGGCTGCGCCGGCGCACGCTGGTGCTGGCGCTGCTGATGCTCGCCGCCTTGCTGGGGCTGCGGACGCTCGGCGCGTTCCAGGCGCCTGCCGGTCAGCAGGGTCTGCGACTGCTCGCCGATTTCTATCTATGGAACGCCGTGCTGAGCATCTTCGGCTGGGCCCACCTCAAGCTCGATCGACCCTGGCGCTGGCTGCCCTGGGCCAATGAATCGGTCTATCCCTGGTACGTGCTGCACCAGAGCGTGATCATCGTGCTGATCGTCTGGCTGGCGCCGCTGGATTTGGGCCCGGTGCTGGAACCGGCGCTGCTGCTGGCCGGGACGGTGCTTGGGTGCTGGGGCATCACCGGCGTGGTGCGCCGTACCGGCTGGCTGCGGCCGCTGTTCGGTCTCAAGCGGCTTGCAGCGGACGGCCCTGATCGATCCCGCACGCCACCACCACGTCGCCCGCGAGCTGGAAGTACGACGACTTCGTGAGCACTGCGTTGGCCACCGGGTGCGCCCACTTGGAGTCCAGCCGCCTTCATCAGCGCGACGGCCGCTCCCGTTTAGCCGGCCAGGGCCGCCTCGATGTCGGCCTTGAGCGATTCGGGCTTGTCCAGGGGCGCGTAGCGCTTGATCACCTGGCCGTCCCGGCCGACCAGGAACTTGGTGAAGTTCCACTTGATCGCCTTGCTGCCAAGCAGGCCAGGGGCCTCGGTGCGCAGCCACGCGAACAGCGGGTCGGCGGCCGGTCCGTTGACGTCCACCTTGGCCATCATCGGAAAGCTGACGCCGTAATTGAGCTGGCAGAACTGCGCGATCTCGGCGTTGCTGCCCGGGTCCTGCGAACCGAACTGGTTGCACGGGAAGCCGATCACGGCCAGCCCCTTGGAGCCGTATTGCCTGTGCAGATCCTCCAGCCCCGCGAACTGGGGCGTGAAGCCGCAGGCGCTGGCGGTGTTCACCACCAGCAGCACGCGGCCCCGGAAACTTTCCAGTGGCACCGGCTGGCCGCCGATGGAGCGGGCCTTGAAGTCGTAAATGGTGGTCATGCGCTATTTTGAACCGGCGGCTATGGCACCCGCGGGCGCGCTCGCCGGCCACGCCGACCAGCCGGCCGCGGCCAGGATCAGCGCGCCGCCGATCCAGGTCTGCGTTGTCAGTTCACTGGCGCCCAGCGCAACCGACGACGCGCTGGCAAAGATCACCTCCGACAGCATCACCAGCGCGGTGGTGTGCGCGCTCAGGCGGGCCGCTCCATATTGCAGGGCGACGTTGCCGATCAGGAAAGCCACTCCCAGGCCGACCGCGATTCCGGCCCAACCCAGGCTCGGGGCCGGCGGCAAATCGACCATGCCCTGGGTCAAACCGAACAGTCCGGCGCCGATGGCCATCACGGCACCACCAGTGAACATCGCGGCGATCCGCGCCTCCGCCGGCACCTGCTGCAACTTGCGCAGCAGGATGTTGGTCAGCGCGAAGCTCAAGCCGCCGATCAGCGCCAGCCAGTCGGCGCCGGATTCGGGCAGCGGCCAGCCGCCATCGCCGGTCTGCAGCACCGTGAACACACCGGCCAGCGCCAGCGCCAGCCGCGCCAGCGCGACCGGCGTCGGCTTTTCGCCGAGCAGCGGCCACGCCAGCAGCACCGTCCACGCGGGCATCAGGTAGAACAGCAGCACCACCCGCACCACATCGCCGACCGTGACCGCCCAATTGAAGCCGACATTGGTCATGCCGGCCGCCGCCATCAACAGCCACAGCAGCGGCTGCGAGGCGAAGTAATGCAGGCTGCGCGGCCGCAGCGCCATCAGACAGGCCAGACACAACAGGTAGATCAGCGCGGTCGACCAGAGCGGGTGCAGGCCCTGCGCCTGCAACTGGCGAAACGGCCACCACGACAAGCCCCACACAAGCGCGTTGAGCATGAGGGCCGCGACCGGCCAAACTCTTGTGTTGCCCGCCGCAGTGGATGCGGCGCGACCCCAGCTAGCCATGCAGGTTGTCGTGGCGCGCGACGACCAGCAGGTGCTCGATCTCTTCGCGGTGCTTGATACAGTTGTTCTGGTGCCAGCGCATGATCACGTACATGCTAATGGTGACCACCAGGCCGAAAGCGGTGATGGCGCCAAACGGGGACAG
>JACMQP010000232.1 GCA_014376915.1 Ramlibacter sp. | reverse complement strand
TGATGTCGCAAGCCGGATTGAATGTGCCAGAGGTGCTGGACTGGGACCGGGACCACGGCTTCATGCTGCTGCAGGACCTCGGCACCCAGACCATGATCGAGATGGTCGACCGCGACGTGCCGGACGCCAACCGGGACCTGTACCTGCGGGCCGTCGATGCGCTGGTCGCGTGGCAGGCGGCATCACGCCCCGGCGTGCTGCCGGACTACGACGCGCCGTTGCTGTCGCGCGAGCTGGCGCTGTTCCCCGACTGGTACCTGGCGCGCCACCGCGGCGTGGCCGTGGAAGGTGGCGTGCGCGATACGCTGGACGCGACCTTCAAGCTGATCGTCGAGCGCAACCTGGGTTCGCCACGGGTCTACGTGCACCGCGACTTCATGCCGCGCAACCTGATGATGCCTGCCGATCCGTCGGAGCACCGGCTGGGTGTGCTGGACTTCCAGGACGCGGTGTATGGACCGATCACCTATGACATCGCCAGCCTGATGCGCGACGCCTTCCTCAGCTGGGACGAGGAGTTCGTGCTGGACATCACCGTGCGCTACTGGCAGAAGGCGCAGCAGGCCGGCCTGCCCGTGGACAGCGACTTCGGCGAGTTCTACAAGGCCGTCGAATGGATGGGGCTGCAGCGGCACCTGAAGGTCGCCGGCATCTTCGCCCGGCTAACGCTGCGCGACGGCAAGCCGCGTTACCTGGCCGACGCGCCGCGCTTCCTGGCCTACATCCGTGCCACCGCCAGCCGCTACCGCGAACTGGCGCCCTTGCTGCGGCTGGTCGACGAGGTCGAAGGCACGCAGCAGACGGCTGCCTACGTGTTCGGCCGCGTGTGACCGCGCGCGCCTGAGTCGACGGCCGGTCATGCCCCGCATCCATTGTCCAATGCCGCTCGCCAGCGGTGACGCGCTGGCGTTGCCGCCATCCGCGGCGCGCCACGTGCAGGTGCTGCGAATGCAACCTGGCGAAACCGTGACCTTGTTCAACGGAATGGGGGGCGAGTTCGACGCCGTGATCGGGCGCATGGGCCGCAGCGACGTTGAGGTGGTGGTCGGCGCCCATCGCCCGGTCGAACGCGAAGCGGCTCGCCCGGTCCACCTGGTCGTCGGCATGCCCGCCAATGAAAGGATGGACTGGCTGGTCGAGAAGGCGGCGGAACTGGGCGTCGCCAGTATCCGGCCGGTGCTGACACAGCGCAGCGTGCTGAAGCTGCAGGGCGAGCGCGCGGAAAAGAAGCAGGCCCATTGGCAGGCCATCGCCATCGCCGCCTGCGAGCAAAGCGGCCGCAACGGCGTGCCGGCCGTGCATCCGGTGGTCGGACTCGCGCAATGGCTCGCTGCGGCCGGCGCAACGTCGGCAGGGGACGGCACAAGGCTGCTGCTGTCGCTGGACGCCCAGGCCCTTCCGGTGGTCGCAGCCGCACCGCAAGGGCCGGTCCTGATGCTGTCCGGTCCCGAAGGCGGGCTCACGCCGCAGGAAGAGGAACTGGCGCTGCGCGCCGGCTTCGTCCGCGCCACGCTGGGACCGCGCGTGCTGCGCGCGGAGACGGCGCCACTGGCGGCCCTGGCCGCACTTACACTGGGCCGATGAACCGCAACCTCTGGCTGCTGGCCGTCCTGCAAGGCCTGTTCCTCACCAACAACGTCACCTTCATCGCGATCAACGGGTTGGTCGGTCTGTCGCTTGCGCCACTCGGGTGGATGGCGACCTTGCCGGTGATGGGCTATGTCGTCGGCAGCGCACTTTCGACCGGCGTGGTGGCCCGGACACAGCGCCAGCTCGGTCGCAAGCGATCGTTCCAGCTGGGACTGCTGGTAGCGCTGTTGTCGGCGCTGCTGTGCACCTATGCGGCGGTCAGCCGGAATTTCTGGCTGCTGTGCTTTGCCACTGTGGTCGCCGGCTACTACAACGCCAACGCCGGCCTTTACCGGTTCGCCGCCGCCGAACTGGCAACCCCGGCCACGCGCGAGAAGGCGGTGTCGCTGGTGATGGCAGGTGGCCTGCTCGGCGCGGTGATCGGCCCCAACCTGGCGGCGCGCACACGCGACCTGTTCGCCGTTCCGTTCGCCGGGGCCTACATCGCGCTGGTTGGCGTGGCGCTGTTGGCCATGCTGCTCATGTCGTTCATGGAGTTCGCGCCGCCCCCGGCCCGAACGGCCGCCGGCAGCGGACGGCCGCTGGCGCAGATCATGGCGCAGCCGGTGTTCATCGTGGCTGCCGGGGCCGGCGCGCTCAGCTACGGCGTGATGAACCTGCTGATGGCAGCGACGCCGATCGCGATGCAGCAATGCCGGCTGCCGTTTGCGGATGCGGCGCTGGTGCTCGAATGGCATGTGATCGGCATGTTCGCGCCTGGTTTCTTCACCGGCAGCCTGATCAAGCGCTTTGGCGCGCTGCCGGTCATGGGCGTCGGGGTGGTACTCAACCTGGCCTGCATCCTGGTTGCCTTGTCCGGCGTGGAGCTGCAGCAGTTCCTGGTCGCGCTGTTTCTGCTGGGCGTGGGCTGGAACTTCATGTTCACCGGGAGCACCACGCTGTCGCTCTCGACCTACAGTCCCGAGGAGAAGGACCGAGCCCAGGGCGCCCTCAATTTTTTCGTGTTTGCCACCCTGGCGCTGAGCTCGTTCTCGTCGGGCGTGCTGGTCATGACCCAGGGCTGGACCCTGCTGAACTACGGCTCGCTGCTGCCGGTCCTGCTGACGGCTGTCGCGTTGCTCTGGCTGGGCCTGCGAAGCGCGCGTCGAGCCACCGCTTGAGGACCGAATAAACCGGTTCGGGGTCGAGTTCGTGAAAGAGCTCGTGGTACATGCCGTCGAAGCACCGCGCGGTAACCACGTCGGACGGCGCTGCCGCCGCGAAGGCACGACTGCCGGCGGGATCGACGATGCGGTCGTCGCCTGCGAACATCAGCAGGGTCGGCACCTTCCATCGCGGGGCGCTGATCACGGTCGCCGCGCCGGCGTCGGCGATGAAGCGCGCCAGGCGTCCCGAGACCCGGTCATGCACCAGCGGGTCGCGCCGGTAGGCCTCCACCACCTCAGGGTCATGGGAAATGAAGCTGGCATTGAGGCCATTGCTCACCGTCAGGTTGGGCACGACGCGTGGCAGCGTCGCCAACAACAGCTTCTGGAAGCGGCTCAGGCCGGGATCGAGCGCCGGAGACGACAGCACGAGGCCCTCGACGCGGCGCAGGCCCTGCGACACGAAGCGCGCCGCGACCAGCCCGCCCATGCTGTGTCCCAGCAGGATCAGTGGCGCGCCCGCCGGCATCCGCAGCCGGGTGCTGTCGATGAGATCCGCCAGGTCATCGAGCAGGCGCGTGGGCGCGGGCAGCTGGCCGCACCCACCGCCGGATTCGCCGTGGCCGTATTGATCGTAGCCGCGCACTGCGAAGCCCCAGCGGTTCAATTGCTTCGCCAGCGCATCGTGCCGGCCGGCATGCTCGCCAAGGCCATGCACCACCAGCACCATCGCCCGCAACGGCAAGCCCTCGGGCAAAGGCCAGTCCTGCACGGCGATGTTGTCGCCGTCGCTGGCCGTGTAGGTCGACAGCGTCGACTCGGTCACCGGAATGCTCATGGCGCAATGATTGCCCGCGTGCTGCCACTGCGCAACGAAGAGCGGACCAACGGCGCGCCGCGCTGGATCAGCGCAGGCGACGCACGCAATTCCTGTGAAAAAAGCACAGAAATTCCGGCACGCTTCGTGCGGCGCAGATCTCAGGGCAGCTGCGCGATCACCTCGGCGACGGCAGCCGTGAGCTTCTTCGCATACGGCACGTGCAGGAATTCGTTCGGCCCGTGCGCGTTGCTCTTGGGGCCCAGCACGCCGCAGACCATCATCTGCGCCTTCGGAAAGCCCTTGCTCAGCATGTTCATCAACGGAATCGTGCCACCCTGGCCGATGTAGCCGCAGGAGCTGCCGAAATGCGCCTGCGACGCGCGGTTGAGCGCCTGCTCGAACCACGGCGCCGTGCCGGGCGCGTTCCACCCGGTGGCGCCGCCGTTGCTCTCGAACGTGACCCGGGCTTGGTAGGGTGCGTTGTCTTCCAGCAAGGTCTTGAGCTCCTGAACGGCCTGCGCCGCATCGATCAGCGGCGGCAGACGCAGCGACAGCTTGAACGCGGTGTACGGGCGCAGGACGTTGCCCGCGTCATTGAGCGCGGGGAAGCCCTCGGCGCCGGTGACGGAGAGGGTCGGCGTCCAGGTGCGATTGAGCAACGCCTGCACCGGATCCGTCGTGGTCGGCAGGGCGAACGCCGTCGAGCCGCCGCAATCGTAATGGGCCCAGGGGAAGCGCTTGTAGACCTCATCGCCCAGGATGGCGGCTGTGGCCTTTGCCTGCACCAGCCTTTCCGCGGGCACTTCGCAATGAAAGCTTTGGGGCAGCAGGCGGCCCGTTTTGCTGTCCTCCAGCCGGTCCAGCACCTGCCGCATGATCCGGAAACTCGACGGCACCAGGCCGGACGCGTCGCCCGAGTGCACGCCCTCGGTCAGAATTTCGACCTTCAAGGTGCCGCTGGCCATGCCGCGAAGCGACGTGGTCAGCCAGAGCTGGTCGTAATTGCCGGCGCCGGAGTCAAGGCAGATCACCAGCGAGACGTCGCCCAGCCTCGGCCGCAACGCGTCGATGTACGGCAGCAGGTCGTAGGAACCGGATTCCTCGCAGGTCTCGATCAGCCCGACGATGCGCGGATGAGGCGCATTTTGCGCTTTGAGGGCCTGCACCGCGGCGACGCTGGCGTAAACCGCGTAGCCGTCGTCGGCGCCGCCGCGGCCATAGAGCTTGCCGTCCTCGTACTTCGGCGTCCAGGGCCCGAGGTCGCTGCGCCAGCCGGTGAACTCTGGCTGCTTGTCCAGGTGACCGTACATGAGCACAGTCTGGGCCGACATCGGCCTGGTGGCGGCGATCTCGAAGAACAGAACCGGTGTGCGGCCTGGCTGGCGCACGATTTCCAACGTCAGGCCGGGGACCTTCTGCGCTTCGACCCAGGCGGCGGCATTGCGCAGCACGGTCTCGATGTAGCCATGCGCCGCCCATTCCTTGTCGAAGCCGGGTGACTTCGCTGGAATCTGGATGTAGTCGGTGATCTGGCGAACGATGTCGTTGTCCCACTGCTGGCTGGCGTGGGCCAGCGCGGCGGCGGCGTCAAGGGCGCCGGCGGGCATTTCGTGTTGGATGGGTTTGTTCATGGCTGTTCCAGGTGCGAATCAAGCCCATGACTTTACGCCTGCGGCGGCGCCCGGGCCACCATGGCGACCCACGGTAGATGATTGCTGGAACCAGAAAGGGAAACCACATGCAACAACATCGACAAATACGCGTTGGCGTCGGGGGCTGGACCTATGAACCCTGGCGCAACAATTTCTATCCACAGGGCCTGGCCCACAGCAAGGAGCTGGGATACGCCAGCCGCAAACTCACGGCGATCGAGGTCAACGGCACCTACTACGGCACGTTCAAGCCGACGACGTTTGCGAAGTGGCGCGACGAGACGCCCGACGACTTCGTGTTCTCGCTCAAGGCCAACCGCTTCGCCACCAATCGGAAGCTGCTGGCCACGGCCGGCGAGTCGATCGAACGCTTCGTCGGTAGCGGCATCGACACGCTGGGCGCCAAGCTGGGGCCGATCGTCTGGCAGTTCATGCCGACCAAGGTCTTCGACGCCGAGGACTTCGAACGTTTCCTGACGCTGTTGCCGCAGTCAGTGGGTGGACGCCGTCTTCGACACGTGCTCGATGTCCGGCACCCCAGCTTCGACAGGCCGGAATACCTGGCGCTGGCGCGCCGCTACGGCTGCGTGACCGTCCACACGGATTCGGAAACATTTCCGTCGATCGTCGACGCGCAGTCGCCGTTCGCGTACCTGCGCCTGATGCGCAGCGAAGCCGCGACGCCGACCGGCTACCCGCCGGAGGCGCTCGACCAGTGGGCCCTGGGCGCGCGTGCCTGGACCGGCGGCAACGCGCCACGCGACCTCTTTGTCTACTTCATCAACGGCGCCAAGGAGCGCGCACCGGCGGCGGCGATGGCGCTGCTGGACCGTCTCGGGATGCGCTGACGCCAGT
>JACMQP010000231.1 GCA_014376915.1 Ramlibacter sp. | reverse complement strand
GCGTCGAGCGACATTTCCCGCCCATGCGTGGAAACCCAGATGCAGTGCCAGGCCAGCATGGCGAGCGCGACCGAAAGAATGCCCGCGTTGACCAGGTCCTGCCCGATGCCGTCGGCCAGAACGCTGAGCTTGTCGGCACCCGCGGCCAGTGCGACAGCCCCTAGCACGCCTGCGCCGACGCCGCTCGCCAGCCAGCGCGCCCGTCCGGCCATGCCGCGTGTCGCGGCCGCGACGATCCCTACGAACAGTGCAGCCTCAAGTGTTTCGCGAAACACAATCAGGGCGGTGGCGAACATCGGTGTCTTTCCTGGAATTGCTATTCGGCGACGACGGCGCCCCTGGCCGTGGCTTCGTTGTACTCGCCGAAGAACTCGTACTTCCCGGGTTGGAGCGGACCGATGAAAATCACCGCCTTGGCGCCAGCCGGAATCACCTTCTCCCGGTTGAGCTTGTGGCTCTCGAATTCTTCCGGCGTCGGGTCCTGGTTGTGCACGGTCAGCTTGACGCGCTTGCCGGCCGGCACCTTCACCTCGGTGGGTTCGAAGCGATGGTTCTTGATCACCAGAAGTGCTTCCGGATCGGCGGCGCTGGCCAGTTGCGCCACCGCGAAGGCGGCGGCGCCAAGGGCTGCCTTGACGGCGGTGCGGGAAGTGAAGGTTCGAGTCATGAGGGCTTGGATCCGGACGTGTGGTTTAGCAAAGTGTAATGCGAATGATTCGCAAACACAAGCCACTGGCCGTTGACTGCCAGCCTGGACGCCAGCAAGGTCAGCGCTTGAACTGCGGCGTAACGACCAGGCTGGGATGCGGCAACGGGGTCACCACCGCGTCACGGGCCGCCGCCGCGCGGCCGGCCTCCATTGCCGACTGCAACCGCGGCAGCACCATTTCCGGGCGGTCGCCCAAACCACGGACGACGCAGATCCCGTCGGCGCCGCAACGTGCGGCTTCGAACACCTGCTCCGCACCGAGGATGCCGCCGATCGCGACCACCGGCGTTTGCGCCATGCGGCACCACCAGGCCAGGTTGTCCGTGCCTTGCGCCACCCAAGGCATGGCCTTGGTGAGCGTCGGCCAGACCGGGCCACAGGCAATGTAACGCGGCGCCAGCGCTCGGGCGCGGCACAGCTCCCACAGGCTGTGCGAGCTGATGCCCAACGCCATGCCGGTGGCCTGCAAGGCCGCACGGCCAGCGTCGCCCAACGCCAGCAGGTCTTCCTGGCCAAGGTGCACGCCGCGCGCACCGGCCTCGGCGGCGACCTGCCAGTGGTCATTGACGAACAGTTCCGCGCCCGCAGCTTCGCAGGATGCGACGCTGCGCTTCACTTCGCCGCGCAACAGCTCGAACCACCGCGCATCCGCGCGCTCGGGCGTCTTCATGCGCAACTGCACCGTCCTGACGCCGGCTGCCAGAACTTGCTCGATGCGGTCCGCGTGATCGACGATGGCGTAGAGGTCGAGGCGCCGCCGCGATACGGGCGCCGCCGTGCAAACAGGCACGGCCTCGCCCCAAGAAAGCAACGGTAGCGCGCCCGGATGGCAGGTCGCCATCATTGCCAGCACCGCGGCGTCGGCGGCGACGAAGCCGTGGTCGATGGCCGCCGCAAGGTGCCGCTGGAATTCTTCGGCCAAGCCGGCGCTCGTCGCACCGGCGGCGGGAACCAGCCACCCCCGCGCGTGTTCGGTGTCGAGCCAGCAACGCAGCCCGCCGTCCGGATCGGCGTGAAGCTGCACGCCGGCGACTGTGCTCATGCCTTGCCGCCGAGCAGCAGTGGTTCGCCGCCGACCGGCGTGCTGGCCACCGCGAAGTCCTGCTGTGCCATCACGCCGGCCCGGCGCGCGATGCGACCGCCTTCGATTGCGAGCCGGAAGGCGCGGGCCATCGCCGCCGGGTCGCGCGCCTGCGCGACCGCGGAATTCAGTAGCACCGCGTCGAAGCCCAGTTCCAGCGCCTGCGCTGCGTGCGACGGCGCGCCGATGCCGGCGTCGATGATCAACGTGGTGTCTGGCAGCCGCTCGCGCAACGTGCGCAGGGCAAACAGGTTGAGCAGACCCTGGCCCGAGCCGATCGGCGCGCCCCAGGGCATCAGCAGCGGGCAACCCGCATCGAGCAGTCGGCGGCAGCCGACCAGGTCGTCGGTGCAGTAGGGAAACACAGTGAAGCCGTCTTTCACCAGTTGCGTCGCGGCGGCGTGCAGCTCGAACATGTCGGGCTGCAGGGTGTGTTCGTCGCCCACCACTTCGAGCTTGAGCCACGGGGTGTCGTACAGCTCGCGCGCCATGTGCGCGAGCTGGATGGCTTCGCGGGCGCTGCGGCAGCCGGCGGTGTTCGGCAGCAGGCGGGAACCGCCGTCCGCCAACGCCTGGCGAATCTCGCCGATGAAGCCGTTGTCGCCCGCGGCGGCAAGCATCCGCTTGAGGCCCACGGTCACGACCTGCGTCCCCGCCGCGACGATGGATTCGCGCAGCACCTGCGGCGAGGGATAGCCGGCCGTGCCGAGCAGGAAGCGGCTGGTCAGCGTGACATCGCCGACGTTCCAGGAATCGACAATGCGGGAAGTGGTCATCTTCGTCATCTCTCTTTCTCAAATTCATCCGCCCACGATGGGCTGGAACAGCAGCACGGCGTCGCCGTCTTGCAGCACGCACTCCTGGCGCTGGCCGCGCGGGACGAACAGGCCGTTCACGGCCGTGGAGACTTTGGCCGGGGCGTGATCGAGCGCCGCCACCAGGTCGGCGAGGGTGGCGCCGGCCGGCGCCGTGTGCGGCTTGCCGTCGAGCGTCAGCACGATGGTGGTCGTGTCATCCATCAAGAAAACTCCTCGATCGCCTGCTGCGCGAGGCCGCACTGGCGCAAGGCGTCGTCGACCAGCGCCGGCGCGATCAGCCAGCCGTGGCGGAACAGGCCGTTGATGCGCACCCGGCCCGCTTCGGCCTCGATGCGCGGCTCGTTGTCCGGCAGGGCGGGACGCAGGTTGACGTCGAGCCGATGGATCCGCGCTTCGGCCAGCGCCGGCAAGACGCTGTGCGCCGCAGCCATCAGTTCGACGGCACTGCGCAGCGACACCGGCGACCGGTCCTCGCTTTCGATCTCGCTGGCGCCGACCAGCACGATGTCGC
The DNA here is from genome assembly GCA_014376915.1 of Ramlibacter sp. Next base: position 11,760 of record JACMQP010000231.1, on the reverse strand, counting down.
CGGGGCGGGGCACCAGGTACACGCGATGACGCGGATGCAGCAGCCGCACCGGACGGCTCAGCCCGTGGCCCGGCGCGTGCAGCCACACGGTTTCGCCGCGCACGCCGCGGACCGGGAGCTCCGGCCGGCTGCCGGTGCCGCGCACGTCGAACACCAGGTCGAAGCGCTGCTGCGTGCCATCCCTCAGCGCCAGCACACCAGGCGCCACGGATGCGACCGGCTGGTTCCAGTGCCACTGCACTCCGACTGCCTCGCCATGCAGCGCCAGCAGGGTCGCGACCGGATCGATCTGGCCTTCATCCGGTAGCAGCCAGGCGTGCGATGCGCCATGCAACGCCGGTTCCAGTTGCGCCAGCTGCGCCATCGTCAGCGGCTGCGCCTGGGGCGTTCCGGCCGGCGCGGCGGCAAGGCGCGCGAGCACGCGCTGCGCGCTGCCGACGTCGCTGCGATGCGCGAGCAGCAGGCTGCCTTCGGTGCAGAACTGCGGCGCCGACCGCAGGTTCGCCACGATGGCGCGCCACAGGCCGATCGAGCGCCAGCCCAGCGTCGCCACTTCAGCGGAGCTGGTGTCCAGTTCTGCCAGTGGGCTGAGCATGCCGGCAGCGGTGAAGCCGGCTGCCTGCCGGCCGTCGAACGACGGCTGAGGGTCACGCGCCGGATCGAACGCGCTGACGCGATGCCCGGCGCGGGCGAGTTGCCAGGCCAGCAACCGGCCGAGCAGGCCGGCTCCAGCAATGCCGATGGATGCCTTGTTCATTTCATCACCAGCCCGCCATCGACGAACAGCACCTGGCCGGTCATGAAGCGGCTCCAGTCCGAAGCGAGGAACAGCACCGGGCCGGCGACGTCTTCCGGCCGGGCGATCCGCCGCATCGGCGTCGCCGCGACGATGGCCTCGCGGAATTCCTCGCGCGTCGTGCTGCTGGCCTGCGTCGGATAGACCAAGCCGGGGGCGACGCAGTTGACGCGGATGCCCAGCGGCCCAAGTTCTGCAGCAAGGTTGCGGCTGAAGCCGACCAGCGCCGACTTGGCGGTCGTGTAGTCGTGGTACGGCACCGTCGGCCGTTCGACCAGGTCGCTGACGATGTTCACGATGCTGCCCTGCGCGCGCTGCCTGAAATGGGGAACGATGGCCTTGCAGGCGTTGTAGGTGGCGCCGACGGAACCGTCGAACTGGGCCTGGTAGTCCTGCCACTCCAGGTCGCTGAACTGCTTGCGCTGCTGCGGGTTGAACGAATAGGAACGGAAAGCGTTGTTCACCAGCACGTCGATGCGGCCCGTTTCCTGCAGGGTCTGTTCGACCATCGTTTGCACGGCTGCGGCACAGCAGACATCGGCTTTCGCTGCCCAGGCTTCGCCACCGGCGGCCTTGCATTTCTCGACAACGCCGGCCGCGGCGGCATCGTTGCTCAGGTGGTTCACCACCACAGTGGCGCCTTCGGCCGCGAAGGCCTGTGCAATCGCTGCGCCGATACCCCGGCTGGCGCCCGTGACCAGCACCACCTTGCGATCGAAATTCATCGCATCGCTCCTTCAACGCCCCGGCAGCAGGTCGGTGGCGACCACGTCGGACATCTTGATGTCATGCTCGACCAGCCCGAGTTTGCGGTAGGCGTCCGCGGCCTTTTGCAGCGACGCCAGGTCCATGGTCCCGAGGCCGCTCTTGTTCGTGGCCGGCGACACGCTGGCGGCATTGCGCAGCCGGATCACCTCGAGGTTGATGCCGCGGTCGGTCCCGTCGATCGCACGCTTCACCGCCAGGGTCGCGGCTTCTTCGGGGTTGGCGATCATCCACGCTGCGCTGTCGCGGTAGGCCTTCAGGAAGCGCTTGAGCAGGGGGGCCTTCTGCTGGTAGACGGATTCGCGCACCACGAAGATGTCGCTGGAGACGTTCAGCGAATTCTTCACCTCCATCACGTTGACCTCGCCCAACCCCTTGAGCTTGCCGACCAGCAGGCCGGTGTCGGTGGCCGCAGTGGCATCGACCTGGCCTTGCAGCAGCGGCGCGAAGTTGAGCAGGCCGGTGACGACGATGGTGACGTCGGACTCGGCGAGGCCGGCCTGGTGCAGCAGCACGAGCAGGTTCTGCCGCGTGCCGCTGGACAGGCTGTACACGCCGATTGTCTTGCCCTTGAGGTCGGCGGGCCTGGTGATGTTGCGCGCCTTCAGCGACACCACGTTGAAGACGTTCTGCGGATAAATGTCGTAGATCGCGCGGAGCTTCTCGCCCTTGTCCAGCGCCGAGAAGAGCGACCCCGGGTCGGTGAAGGCTACGTCGGCCTGGCCGGTGAGGATGTTGCGGATCGCGTCGCCGCCGCCGGCCCCCGGCACGTAGGCCAGGTCGATGCCGTTGGCCCTGAAGATGCCCTTGTCGGGTTCGGCCAGCAGGTTGGTGATTTCGGTGATCGGCTTGCTCCAGCCGGCCACTGTCACCTTCTCCAGCGCGGCTGGCGCCGGCGCCTGCGCGTGGGTGGCGCCGGCCAGGCAAAACAGGGCGGCCGTTGCCAGCAGGGCGGCGCGAAGCGCGATCGAGGTCTTCGGTGTCATCGTGGTTTCCTTCATGGTGCCTGGGTATAGGGGGCGAGCAGCCAGTGCTCGAGCGACAACGTCGCCTGGTAGAGCGCGAGGCCGAGCGCGGCAATGACCGCCAGCACGGCGAACATCAGCGGTGTGTCCATCATTCCCTGCGACGCGATGATCAGTGCGCCCAGGCCCTTGCTGGCGCCGATGAACTCGCCGACCACGGCGCCGACCAGCGCCAGCACCACGGCCACCCGCAGGCCGGCCAGGATGCCGGGCAGGCCGGTCGGCAGCTTGAGCCGCAGCAGCGTCTGGCGGCGCGTGGCGCCGAGCATCCGGAACAGCTCCAGTCGCTGCGGGTCCACCTGCTGCAGGCTGGTGACGGTGTTCTCCATCAGCGGGAAGAAGCAGATCAGGGCCGTGATCACCACCGTCGACGTCATGCCGAAGCCGAACCAGACGATGAACAGCGGCATCAGCGCCAGCTTGGGAATCACCTGGCTGACGACGATGTAGGGCTTGAGCAGGCCTTGCAGCAGCGCCGATTCGGCCATCAGCACGCCGCTGGCGAACCCGATGACGCTGCCGAAAGACAGTCCCAGCAGGAGTTCCAGGCCGGTGGCAAGAATGTGCGGCCACAGATAGCCGGTCGACAACCCCATCCACAAGGAGCGGGCGACGGCGGAAGGCGCCGGCAGTACCAGCGCAGACATGTCCGTGGCGCGCACCGCCAGCTCCCATGCTGCGAGCAGGACCAGCAGCAGCACGAACGAGCCGAAGCGCGACCGGGTACGGGTGAGCTTCATGCGGTCGCCATGTCCATCGCTTCGCGCACCTGTGCGCAGTGGCTGTTGAAGGCCGCGCCGTAGCGCATTGCAGGCGCGCGCGGCTTGCCCACGTCGATGGTGATGTCCTTGACGATCCGCCCGCTGGCCATCACAGCCACGCGGTCACCAAGATAGACCGCTTCGGCGATGTCGTGGGTCACGAACATCACCGTGGTCCGGCGCAGGCTGCACATCTGCAGCAGGTCATCCTGCAACTCGCTGCGCGTGATGGCGTCCAGCGCTGCGAACGGTTCGTCCAGCAGGAGCAGCGCCGGTTCCAGGATCAGGGCCCTTGCCAGCGCAACCCGGCTCTGCTGTCCCCCGGAAAGCTGGCGTGGGTAATGCCGCGCGTGGGCCGACAGGCCGAGCAAGGCCAGCAGTTGCTCCGCCTTGCCGATCTCCGGCGCCGTCGGCCGGTGTTGCAGCGAGACTGGCAGCAGGACGTTGTCGATGACGCGGTGCCATTCAAGCAGCGTCGGCGACTGGAACACGAAGCCGAGTTGCGGTCCCGGCGCCAGCAGCTGCCGCCCCTGCAAGCGGATGCTGCCAGTGTCCGGATGCAGCAGGCCGGCGGCGAGTTTCAGCAACGTCGTCTTGCCGCAGCCGCTGCGCCCGACCAGGCAGTGGAATTCGCCCTCGGCGATGTCCCAGTCGACCGCGCGCACCACCGGCGGCCAGCCGGGGTAGGTGAAGCTCACATTCTCGATGGCGAGGAAGTGCATGGTGTCGCTAGTCCGCGTAGGGCGCGAGCCGGTCGGCGGCGAGTTCCGCCGACTGCTCGATCTCGACGATGCGCACCAGGTCCAGCAGGTTGAAGCGGCCGTCGTGGTGCCAGCCGGCCTCGGGCGAAGTCATCGAGCCGATCGCCGCGATGCGGGTCACGCCCGCGGCGCCCAGTAGTTCCGACAGCCGGAACAGGTCCTGCGGCGCTACGGCCAGCCCCGCGGTCTGCAGGAACGGGCGATGGGCTTCGACTTGCGCGACGATCTCGGCGAGGCTGTCCACGGCGACCACCTGGATGCTGCGGTTCAGCGCCGTGGGCGCCAGCGTCTGGGGCCGGTCGGCGTACGCCAGGCCCCAGGCGGCGCCGTCGCCCCCGATCAACTCGACCCCTCCGGCGGTCGACAGCGACTGCAGCTCGCCGGCCTGCCGCCAGCCGGCGACAGCGGCAGCGTCTTCCAACGCCAGTGCGCGGCGCGGAAAGCGTTGCTCCAGATTCGCCAGTTCGCTGGCCAGCAGCTGCGCGAACTCGCGCGGCGAGACCTTGCCGCCGCGCTCGACATAGAACACGTGCGGCGAATAGCAGCCCTGCTGGTCGTAGCGCATCACGTCGTAAGCGGCCAACCGCGCCGTCGCCGGACCGCGCAGCGGGTCGAGCGCCGCTGTCCCCACCACGCCGAAGCCCAGTTTGTGACCGTAGGGCAGGAAGCGGGTCGTGACCGGAAGTCGTCGGCGAATCTCATCCAGCGCCGCATTGCCACCATAGGCCAGGACCGTATCGGCTTCGGCATACACGGCACCCGCCTGCTCCGCATCGCCGCCTCTCCACCAGACCACGGCCAGGCAGTCGGCCAGCGGTGGATGGACCTCCGCCAGCAGCCGGGCGAACAGGCTGGCGAACAGCGGCTCGGCGCTGGGCAGCTTGCCGATGCTGCCGGCCTTGACCAGCAGGCCGCAGACCAGGCTCCACAGCGGCAACGCGGGGACATTGCCGGCCCAGCTGTGAAACAGCAGTTCGGGCCCGAACGCCCTTGCGGCACCGCCTTTGGGCCGCGGCTGGAACTCGTCGAGCAGCTTGGGATTGGAAAAGTCCTCGGCGACGAAGCGTTGCAGTTGCGGCGCGCGAAAGGTCTTGAAGAACGCGGTGAGGCCGAGCCGCACCATCTCCGCGTCATACCCGGTAATGGTCGGCAGCAGCCGGTCCGCCTGTTGCCGGTACGGGTCGGCCGGGTCGAGCAGACGGGCGATTGCGCGGTCGACGACCTCGATGATCTGCGACACCGTCATGGTCCGCAGGTGCTGGCGGGCGGCTTGTTTCACGCGCCTCGCCAACGCAGTCATCTGCTGGGCGCTCAACACCGGCACCTCGACGTCGACCCGGCCCGCGTTTGATTCGAACGCCAGCGTCTGCCAGCGGACATCATGGCGTGCCAGCCCGGGCAGGTGGCCGGCGACGCCGTTCAACGTCTTCATGCGGCCGCCGCCCGAATGAATTCTTCGACCGCCAGCGAACAGCCCCTGGCCTGCGCGCCTTCGGCGCGTCCAAGCAGCAGGAAGCCGCCGTCGGACGCGACGCCGACATCCTCGGTCAGTATGGTGGTGACCGAATTGAAGTTGGCCAGGTCGCAGTGGACCAGGATGCCGCGTTCGCCTGCCGGCACCTCGCGGCCGGACAGCGGATCGACGATGCGCGAGCGGATCCAGTGCGGCCCCGACTTGACCGATGGCAGCGACGCGTTGCCGTCGTCGTAGAACTGCGTGCTCAGCTCGGTCATGCCGTACATGTTGATGCACTGCAGCCGGGGGATGCCCAGCGTCGCCGACAGCTGCTCATAGAAGGTGGCCAGCGGCAGTTCGCGCGACTGGCCTTTGTAGCCGCCGGTGTCCAGCACCCGGCTGCCCGGCGGCAGGCGGAACGACCGTCCGCGCTGCCGCAAGTCGTCCATCAGGTGGACAAAGCTGTAGCTCGCGCCGAGCAATGCATACGGCTGTGCGCTGCGCTCGGCGTGCGCCAGCGCAGCGCAGAGCGCTTCGCTGTCCAGTCCTTTCGGGCCGACGAAGCAGCGGCTGTCGGGCGTGCCGAATTCGCTGGCGGCCAGCGCGAGGTAGTGCGCGAGCGACGAGTTCGGCATCACCGTTTCGTCCGGGAACATGGTCGCCATCGGCAGCTTGTCGCGGCCACGCATGAAGCGGCGGCCGAAGTTGCGCGTCATCGAACTGTCGTACACCGCAAGCGTCGGATGGTGATGCCGGCCCCTGACCTCGCTGCGCGTCGTGCCGCTGGTCATGAACACCCGGTCGGTCGGCGCTGGCGGCTGGCTGCGCAGGCTCAGTTCCTTGAATGCATCGATCGGCACGGCGGGGATGTCGTTCCAGCGCTTCGCATTGCGAGGAGTGGCGCCGCGCCGCTGGCAGAAGCGCCGGTAGGCCGTGTTGTTCTCGTACTGGTAGCCGAACAGGCGCACGGCGAGAGCGTCGAACGTCGGGTCGGTGCAGCCGTCCTGCGCGATGAACGCGAGAACCGCTTCGACGATGTCCTGGGGTCGGTCGGGAGCGTTCATCGTTCAGCGCAGCGCAACCAGGCGCATCGCGAGCGGCGCATGGTTGTGGTTCAAGGGGCCGCTGCCGGCGCCGGTGCGCACGGCCGCGCCGGCCTCGAGCGCGCCGCGGACATACGCGCGCGCCAGTTCGACGGCTTGTCGAAGTTCGGCACCGAGCGCGAGGTGGGCGGCGATCGCGCTGGACAAGGTGCAGCCCGTGCCGTGGGTGTTGGCGGTGGCGATGCGCGGCGCCCGCATCCAGTGCGGCTGCGCGTCGCGCGCCAGCAGCAGGTCGCTCACCGTGTCGCCGGCCAGGTGGCCGCCCTTGAGCAACACCGCCGGCGCGCCCATGCCGAGCATCGCGCGCGCGGCCGCCTCCATGTCGGCCTCGCTCGCCAGTGTCCGGCCGACCAGCAGGCCGGCTTCGTCCAGATTGGGCGTGACGAGCGCCGCGCGGCGGAACAGCTCGCGCACGAGCACCGCCTGGGCGTCGTCGTCGATCAGCTTCGCGCCGCTGGTGGACATCATCACCGGATCGAGGACGACCTTGTGCAAGGCATGGCGGTCGATCGCAGCGGCGACGGTGCGGACGATCTCGGCCGCGTGCAGCATGCCGATCTTGACGGCGTCGACGCCGATGTCCTCGATCACCGCGTCGATCTGCTCGCGCAGCATCGCGGGAGGCACCGGATGGATTGCGCGTACGCCCAGGGTGTTCTGCGCCGTCAGCGCGGTGATGGCGGTCATGCCATAGCAGCCAAGCGCCGCAAAGGTCTTGAGGTCGGCCTGGATGCCGGCGCCGCCACCGCTGTCGGAGCCGGCGATCGTGAGCACTCGCGGGTACGCGAAAGCCCGGGAGGCCGCGGCGGTGTGGTTCATCAGGATCCCTTCGTGACCGTGAAATCAGGTGCTCCGAAGGTCACTCGGACCGCCGCCGAGCCTGGCGATGGTCATGAGTGATGCTCTTCTTCCGCCGGTATGAACCGGTTCAAGTTCGCGGGTTTGAATCTCAGCACTGGCGCGTGCACCCCGGAGCGATACCGATTTTAACTCCGGCCCGGACGCCGGCGGTTGCAAGGGCTTTGCCGGGGCTCCTGTGCACAATCGGCGCATGAGCAAGCAAGTCCTGATCGCCGGCGCCGGCATGGGCGGCCTGGCCGCGGCCATTGCCAGCGCCCGCGCCGGCTGGCGGCCCCGCGTGTTCGAGCAGGCCGGCAGCTTCACCGAGGCCGGCGCCGGGATCCAGCTCGGGCCCAACGCCACGCGCGTGCTCGAGGCCTGGGGCCTCGGAACAGCGCTGGCGCAGGTGGCGGCCTTTCCGCAGCGGCTGGCGGTGCGCAGCGCCAACAGCGGTGACCTGCTCGCCCAACTGCCGCTCGGCGCCGCGGCGATGGAGCGTTACGGCGCGCCGTATGCGACGGTGCACCGGGCCGACCTGCACCGCGTGCTGCTCGAGGGCGCGCGCGAAGCCGGCGCCGAGTTGCTGGTGGAAGCGCGCGTCGACAGGGTCCGCGAAGCGGCCGGTGCTGTGCTGGTCAGCCTGGGCGGGCCGACCGAAATCGAAGGCGATGCGCTGGTCGGTGCGGACGGCCTCTGGAGCCGCGTGCGCCAGCAGGTTTGGGCCGACGGCGGGCCGATCCCGACGGGGCACATCGCCTACCGCACGTTGATCGCGCAGCACGGCCTGCCGGCGGCCTCGCGCAGCGACGAAGTGACGGTGTGGCTGGGGCCGCGGCTGCACGTGGTGACGTATCCGGTTCGTCGGGGGGAATGGCTGAACGTCGTCGCGATCGTCGAGGGCGGCGTCACAGCCGACCCGCAAGGCTGGGACCAGTTCGGAACCGCCGCCGACCTGCAGCAGGCGCTGGGCGCCACCTGCGACACGCTGCAGGAGCTGGTGCGGGCGGCGTCCGACTGGCTGCTGTGGGTGCTGCACGAACGGCCGCCGCTCAAGGGCGCGCAGGCGATGTCGCGTGGGCGCGTGGCGCTGCTGGGCGACGCTGCGCACCCGATGCGGCCGTACCTGGCCCAGGGCGCCGGCATGGCGATCGAGGACGCGCAGGAGCTGGGACGCTGCCTGGGCATGGCGCGCGAGCGAATCGCCGACCCCGCTACGGCGCTGCGGCGCTACGCGCTCAGCCGCTGGGAGCGCTGCGCCCGGGTCCAGCGCCAGGCCGAACGCAACGGCCGCATCTTCCACGCCACGGGCCCCGTGCAATGGGGCCGCGACCTGTCGCTGCGGCTGCTGGGCGAGCGGCTGCTCGACCAGCCCTGGCTATACCGGTGAAGCCGGTTCAGACCAGGCCGCGGGCGACCGCCAGCAGGTAGCCGAAGACGCAGGAACTTGAGACCCCGATCAGGCCCGGCAGGATGAAGCTGTGGTTGATCACGTACTTGCCGATCCGGGTGGTGCCCGAGCGGTCGAACTGGATCGTGGCGAGGTCGCTCGGATAGGTCGGCAGGATGTAGTAGCCGTAGGAGGCAGCGGCGAAGGCGACCACGTAGCCGGGCGGCACGCCGATCGACAGGGCCAGCGGCACCATGGCGCTCACCGCCGCCGCCTGCGAGTTCACCAGCTTGGAAACGATCAGCAGCGCCAGGGCGTAGGTCCAGGGCTGGGTCTGCACGACACCCGCCAGCGCCGACTTGATGCCCGGCAGGTTGGCCTCGAACACCGTGTCGGCCATCCAGGCCACGCCGAACACCGCGACCACGGCGATCATGCCGGCGCGAAACACCTCGTTTTTCGCGATCGCGGTCGGATTGGTTTTGGTGAAGACGATGATCAGGGCGCCGGCCATGAGCATGAACATCTGGATCGTCAGCACCATCGACAGCGGCTTGCCGCCGACCAGCGGCCGGAGCGACTCGGCCGCACCGAGTACGCCCACCACGGCGATCGCGCCGACGAAGATCCACATCGCCGTCCACTGCTGGCTCGACAGTTTCTTGTCCAGCAATGTGCTGGTGTCGCCGTACACGAACTTGCGGCTCTCGGGGTCGGCAATGAGGGCTTGGAATTCCTTGTCCTGCGCGAGGTCCTTGCCGCGCGACCAGCTGAAAATCCCGATCATCAGCACACCCACGAGCGTCGAGGGAATGGTGTACGACAGCAGCGTGACGAAGTCGATGACCGGCGCTCCTGCCGGCGCCTTGGCCAGGAAGGCGACCAGCGAGACCACGGCCACGGAGACCGGGCTGGCCATGATGCCCATCTGGCTGGCGATGGACGAGGCCGCCATCGGCCGTTCGGGCCGGATGCCGTTCTTGATGGCGACGTCGTAGATGATCGGCAGCATCGTGTAGACCACGTGGCCGGTGCCGCACAGCATGGTCAACGTGCAGGTGGTGAACGGCGCCAGGATCGACACGTACTTGGGATTGCGGCGCAGGATCTTCTCCGCCAGCTGCAGCAGCACGTCGAGCCCGCCCGAAGCCTGCAGGGTGGCGGATGCGGCCACCACGGCGACGATGGTGAGGATCACGTCCACAGGCGGCTTGCCGGGAGGCAGCCTGAACACGAATACAAGGACGACGATGCCGACGCCGCCCAGCAAGCCGAGCGCAACCCCTCCCTTGCGGGCGCCATAGAACAGGCAGGCGAGGATCAGGACGATCTGAAGAAAGAATTCCATGGGGAGCCTCGGTTGTTCTTGTTGAGGCACAAGCCCCCAGGGCATGCTTGATCCCCGCGACTCATCATCTGCGTTGCGGCACTGCCTTGCGCTTGACGTGCGTCAAGCGCAAGGCAGTGGGCTACAGGTCGGTGCGCAGCTTCCAGATCTCTGCGTTAACCTAGATTGGTTCAACGCACAGGCGAGACGTTCCGTAGAGTTGCCACTCTCGCGGGCTATTTGGGCTTATGCATTGGGGGAAGGACCCGCCCGCCGAACTCCCCTTGCATGACATTGCCAAACCGCTCCCAGTCAGCAAGTGAATAAGGACTTCCATTGCCGCGGCATCGCTCAGCTCTGATGAATTCAGAGCTCAAGGAGGCTTGGTCTCGCAGCGCCCCGTACTTGCCATCCAGCGCAGCGCGCATGTGATGAACGTCTCGATCGGAAGGGCAGTTTCTCTTGAGTGCATCGCTGAAGACCGAATTGCTAAACGCCACAGCAGCGAAAACGAGGACGAATCGAAGTTTCAACATATAGGTCCGATTGTTTAATTAAAGAAGTGCCACGAACAGCATGTTCAGCTAAATGCACCAAAATTCTTTGAGGCAATCGCGCGCTTCAAGGCTGTCTCCGCCTCACTGATGCGGCTTGTGACTTCAGGACGCTCAAGCTTCTGCAATGCGGCTCGGACTGACCCATCGCACTCACCACCCTGACGGCATACAAACACCTTGACTTCCGTTTTGTCACAGTCGTTCGCGGCCTCGCAGGCCAGCAGCAGCGCCGCGTGATGAAATGCTTGCTTTTCGTAAGTACTGAGGCTCCTGCCATCAAAGCTCGCGTCCCCCCGCATCGCCCACCTGGTTACGGTCCAGGATAACAATGTCAAGTCATCCGTCTCATTGGCGAGGGAAAGACGTTGAGCAAAAGGGACTTCGGTTGCAGATGATGGGCTGTCGATCACTGCCAGTGTCGCTCTTTCAGCCTCAGATAGCCGACTTACGGCAGCCGCAAGAGCTCGGTCGAATTCCGATCTCTTTGGGTAGTTTTGGTCGAGCGCTTTGCACGCCTCCATTTGCGGACCGAAACGCGCGAGCTCGGCTGCTTGGCGCCTGAAGTCAGCGCCGACCGCCATGCAATACAGGAACGTCTGTTTTGCGTAATGCAGTCTTGGAACGGTCGGTTCGCTTAGAGCCGACTGGACAAGCGCCGCAAAGTTTGCGCTCGCGCGAAACGCAGCATGCGCATCGGCCCACGCGGCCGGTTCGGTTCCGCGTGGCGCTGGTGTTTGCGTCTGCTTCGCGACTGGCGGTGCAGTCGTGGTCGAGGCAGCCGGCCTGGATAGCGGCGCGGCGACCGGCACGGTCATGGGACCAGCTTGAACTGTGGAGCGGACACCTTCATCAACTGGTGAACGGATGGCCACGGCAGCTCCAATGACCGCCGCAAGTATGAGAAGGGCCAGAACTGCGCGATGTTTCATGGTGCTAGCAGTCAGAATTTGGTACTCCCGTCCCACCGGAAACAGTGCCGACT
>JACMQP010000230.1 GCA_014376915.1 Ramlibacter sp. | reverse complement strand
CGCTCGCCCGAGAGGCTGGGCACCGGGGCCATGAAGTGGCCCAGCGGCTCGCCGACGTTCAGCAGCTTGCGCAGCTTCATGCCGATCCAGCCGGGGTCCATCACCCGCATGTCCAAGGACAGCAGGCGCGCCATGCCGTCCAGCGCCTTCGGATAGTTGCCTGAAAAGCCCATCGCGCAAGGCCGCGTGACGACGCCACCGTCTGGTGTGGGCAGGCTGACCTCCTTCAAGGTCAAGGTGAACAGCTCGCCGGTTGCCGGGTTGTCCACATCGACCGCCCAGGCCAAGGTGCCGGACACGCCGGTGCGCGGCTCCTCGCGGCTGAACATCGCGTCGAGCACCGGGGTCGGCCCGCCGTCCTGCAGCGCGCCCAACTGCTCGCAGCGCCAGCGGATCACGGCAGCTGTGGCGGCGACAACGCCGGGGAACAGGCGCTTGTCGCCGCTGGGCGGCATGGCCATCTCGAACGCGCGTTCCTCGGCCACGGTGGCCAGCGCGTCGAGCTTCAGGCGCAGCCAGGCGGCATCGTTCGTTCGCAGATCCATCGACAAAGTTTTGGCCAGCGCCGACAGGCCGCGCGGCTGCTCGGCCCCGTTGACCCAGACCTCGAACGGCAAGGTGCGACCGAACAAGCCCATGTCCGGCCCCTCGGCCGGCAACTCGCCCACGAACAGCGCGAAATCGCCGTGCGGGTGCTGGATCATGTAGCTCCAGGCCGGGTTGCCGCCTGGCATCTCGGGGCGGCTGGGCCAGCGCAGCGAGGCGACGACGGCATTGGGCAGGCGCTCGACGCGCAGGCGCTGATTGGCGCCGTCGACAGCCAAAGGCTCGGGCTCCTTCACGGTCGGCGCGGCGGTGACGCTCAGCACCGAACCCAGCACCGAATTCGGCCGGTAGGTCGCCAGTCCCTTGAGCCCCGATTTCCAGGCCTGCGTGTACAGATGCTGGAAGTCCGCGTAGGCGTAATCGACCGGCACATTGACCGTCTTCGAGATCGAGGTGTCGATGTAAGGCGCGACCGCCGCGACCATCGCCGCGTGGTCGGCCGCGCTCAGTTCCAGCGCGGTGACGAAGGCGTCGGACAGCGGGGCGTCGGTGCCGAACAGATGGCGATAGAGCCGCCACGCGTGGTCTTCCACCGCGTATTCCTTGAAGCCGCCGCCATCGGCCTGCGACTCGCGTTTTTTGCGCGTGTAACTCCAGCTGAACGCCGGCTCGATGCCGTTGCTGGCGTTGTCGGCAAACGCCAGGCTGATCGTGCCGGTCGGGGCGATGGACAGCAGGTGGGAGTTGCGCAGCCCTTGATAGCGGATCTTGTCCTTGAGCTGCTGCGGCAGGCGAGAGGCGAAGCTGCCGCCGCTCAAATACAGATCGGCGTTGAACAGCGGGAACGCCCCGCGCTCGGACGCCAGATCGCTGGACGCCGAATAGGCCGCATCGCGCATCAGCTCCGAAATCCGCCGCGCCTGCTCTCGCGCCGCTTCGCTGTCGTAGCGCAAATTCAGCATCACCAGCGCATCGCCCAGGCCGGTGAAACCCAGGCCCACACGCCGCTTGTTGCGCGCTTCCGCCGCCTGCGCGGGCAGCGGCCACGGTGTCACGTCGAGCACGTTGTCCAGCATCCGCGTGGCGACAGCGCAAACCTCGG
>JACMQP010000229.1 GCA_014376915.1 Ramlibacter sp. | reverse complement strand
GGTTTCGCCCAGCCGCCCGCCCTCGCCCGAGGCGTAGAGCAGCACGCAGGCCGAGGCGGCGGCGCCGCGCCCGACCCGACCCCGCAGCTGGTGCAACTGCGACAGGCCAAAACGTTCGGCATGCTCGATCACCATCAGCGAGGCGTTGGGCACGTCGACGCCGACCTCGATCACCGTGGTCGACACCAGCACGCCCATGGCGCCGCTGGTGAACAGCGCCATCACTGCTTTCTTCTCGGCGGGCGCCATGCGCGAATGCAGCAGGCCGATCAACACGCCCGGCAGCGCGCCGGCGAGGGACGCGTGGGTGGCGGTGGCATTGGTCAGGTCCAGCGCTTCGCTCTCCTCGATCAGCGGGCAGACCCAGTACACCTGCCGGCCCTGCACCAGCTGGCCGCGGATGCGTTCGACGACTTCGTCGCGGCGGCTGTCGGCCACCAGCCTGGTGACCACCGGCGTGCGACCGGGCGGCAGTTCGTCGATCGTCGACACATCGAGATCGGCGTAGTAGCTCATGGCGAGCGTGCGCGGGATCGGAGTGGCGGTCATCATCAGCAGGTGCGGTTCGCGGTCGTCGTCCATTAGCTTGCTGCGCAAGGCCAGCCTCTGGGCCACGCCAAAGCGGTGCTGCTCGTCGATGATGGCCAGCGCCAGGTTGCGGAAACGCACCTGCTCCTGGATCACGGCATGGGTGCCGACCACCAGCGCCGCTTCGCCGCTGGCCACCAGCGCCAGCATCCCGGCGCGCTCCTTCTTCTTCTGGCTGCCGGTCAGCCACGCCACCTGCTGGCCCCGCGGGGCCAGCAAGGGCTCGAGCCAGCCGATCAACTTGCCGAAGTGCTGCTGCGCCAGGATCTCGGTCGGCGCCATCAGCGCGCACTGCCAACCGGCGTCGATCGCAATCGTGGCGGCGAGTGCGGCCACGATGGTCTTGCCGGAGCCGACGTCGCCCTGCAGCAGCCGGTGCATCGGCACTTCGCGCGCGAGGTCGCGGGCGATCTCCTCGCTGACGCGGCGCTGGGCCGCAGTGAGCTGGAAAGGCAGGACGGCGAGCAGCTGTTCGTGCATGGGCGGCCCGCCGTCCACTGCACGGGCGGCTCTCAGCGCTGGCGCGCGCAGTCGCGCCCGCTCCCGCTTGCTTTGCAACTGCGAGAGCTGCTGCGCCAGCAACTCCTCGGCCTTGAGCCGCTGCCAGGCCGGATGGCTGCGGTCTTCCAGCGCGGCGAGCGACGTGTCCGGCGGCGGCTGGTGCAGGAACGACAGGGCGCGGCGCAGGTCCCATCCCGGCTGCAGCCCCAGTGCGCGCTCCACGTCCGGCAGCAACGTGGTGGACAGCTCGGCCCGGTTCAGCGCACCGAGCACCGCCTTGCGCAGGTACGTTTGCGGCAAGCTGGCCGTGGTCGGATAAACCGGCGTCAACGCCTGCGGCAGGTCGCCGGCGGCCGGCCGGCAAGCGGGGTGCACCATCTGCCAGCCCAAAAAGCCGCCCTTGACCTCGCCGCGCGCGCGGATCCGCGTGCCGACGGCGAGCGCCTTCTGCTGCGAGGGATAGAAGCTGAAGAAGCGCAGCACGCAACTGTCGCCGTCGTCCTCCTGCATGGTCACCACCAGCTGGCGCCGCGGCCGGTACGCGATCTCGCAGGCGGTCACCGTCGCTTCGATCTGCACCGTGTCGCCCTCGCGCGCCTCGTCCAGGCGCACGATCCTGGTTTCATCCTCGTAACGCAGGGGCAGGTGCAGCGCCAGGTCGATGTCGCGACCCAGCCCCAGTTTGAGCAGTGCTTTTTGCGGAACCGAAAGAGCCGGGGACAGGGGCATGGGACAATTCTGCCTTCAACGACATCTTTCCCGGAACGGGTCCCATGCATCGCGTCGCGATGCATTTTCCATTTTGGCCTCGGCGGCGCGTAGCGTCCTCAAGCATGCGCAATTTCACCCTCGGCGATTTCGACTTCGTCCTCCCGCCTGAACTGATCGCCCAGTATCCGGCCGCCGAACGCGGCGGCTCGCGTCTGCTCGATGGCACCGGCCCTACACCGGTGGACCGCGGCTTTCGCGACCTGCCCTCGCTGCTGCGCGCCGGCGACCTGATGGTGTTCAACGACACCCAGGTCGTGAAGGCGCGGCTGTTCGGCGAAAAGCCCACCGGCGGCAAGCTGGAACTGCTGATCGAGCGCGTGTTGCAGGACCGCGAGGTGGCGGCCCACATGAAGGTGAGCAAACGGCCGCAGCCGGGCACCGTGCTGCAGATGGTGGGCGGCTTCACGGCGACGCTCACCGGCCGCTGGCCGCAGGATGACGGTCCGCTGTTTCGCTTCACGCTCAGCGACGACCCTTATGAACTGATGCAGCAGCACGGCCACGTGCCTTTGCCGCCGTACATCACGCACACCGATTCCGCCGAAGACGAGCGCCGCTACCAGACGGTGTTCGCGAAACACCCAGGCGCGGTCGCCGCGCCGACGGCGGCGCTGCATTTCGACGAGGCGATGCTGGCGACGCTGGACAGGCAAGGCGTGCGCCGTGCGACTGTCACGCTGCACGTGGGCGCCGGCACCTTCCAGCCGGTCAAGACCGAAAATATCGCCGAACATCGCATGCACAGCGAGCGCTATGTCGTCCCAGCTGCAACGCAGCAGGCGCTGGCCGAAACCCGCGCACGCGGCGGCCGCATCGTCGCCGTCGGCACGACGACCGTGCGGACGCTGGAATCCTGGGCGCTGAGTGGCGAGGCCGAAGGCGACACCAGCATCTTCATCACGCCCGGCTTCGACTTCAGGCTCACCGACATGCTGCTCACCAACTTCCACCTGCCCCGGTCCACCCTCATGATGATGGTCAGCGCCCTCGCGGGCTACGATCACGTCATGGCCGTCTACCGCCACGCCATCGCGCACCAGTACCGATTCTTCAGTTATGGCGACGCGATGCTGCTGACCCGCAACCTCGATGCTTGAATTCGAACTGCTCAAGACCGAAGGCCTCGCCCGCCGCGGACGCCTCACCCTGAACCATGGCGTCGTGCAGACGCCAATCTTCATGCCCGTGGGCACCTACGGCACGGTGAAGGGCGTGACGCCGCGCTCGCTCGAGGAGATGGGCGCGCAGATCATCCTGGGCAACACCTTCCACCTGTGGATGCGGCCGGGGCTGGACGTGCTGCAGCAGTTCGGCGGCCTGCACCGCTTCGAGCGCTGGGACAAGCCGATGCTGACTGACAGCGGCGGCTTCCAGGTCTGGAGCCTGGGCGAGATGCGCAAGATCAGCGAGGAAGGCGTCAAGTTCGCCTCGCCGGTCAACGGCGACCGGCTGTTCCTGACGCCCGAGATTTCGATGCAGATCCAGGCGCTGCTGAACTCGGACATCGTGATGCAGTTCGACGAATGCACGCCCTACGACACCAGGGGCCACATCACGACCGAAACCGAAGCGCGGGTTTCGATGGAGCTGAGCCGACGCTGGGCGTTGCGCTGCAAGGATGAATTCGAGCGGCTGAGCAATCCGAACGTACTGTTCGGCATCGTGCAGGGCGGGATGTTCGAATCGCTGCGCGTGGAATCGCTGGAGGCGCTGGTGGAGATGGACTTCCCCGGCTATGCAGTGGGCGGCGTCAGCGTCGGCGAGCCCAAAGAGGAGATGCTGCGCATCATGGCGCACACGCCGCACCTGCTGCCGGTGGACAAGCCGCGTTACCTGATGGGCGTCGGCACGCCCGAGGATCTGGTCGAAGGTGTGACGCAGGGCGTCGACATGTTCGACTGTGTGATGCCGACCCGCAATGCGCGCAACGGCCACCTGTTCACACGCTTCGGCGACCTGAAGATCCGCAACGCGCGGCATCGCACAGACGAGCGACCGCTGGATGAGACCTGCACCTGCTATGCCTGCCAGGGCACAACCTCGGCGACCGGAACCATCGAAGGCGGCTTCTCGCGCGCCTACCTGCATCACCTGGAGCGCTGCGGCGAGATGCTCGGTCCGATGCTGGCCAGCATCCACAACCTGCACTATTACCTGAACCTGATG
>JACMQP010000228.1 GCA_014376915.1 Ramlibacter sp. | reverse complement strand
GATGTCTTCGGCGGTGCCGCGCTGCAGTTCGTCGAACGGCTGCCCGTCCGAAGGGTCGATCACGGGGATGGTGCGGCCTCCGGACGAGGCCTGGGAGGCGTTGGCGATGTAGTGGAGTTGCATCCCGGCATTGTCCCGGAAACGGGAAACCCGCCTGCAGCCGCGCCGTCTGTCGCCGGGCGCTTCAGGCGCCGACCGGCGTATAGCGGTCGCTGTAGTCGGCCAACCAGCGCTGCGACGGCGTGCTGTCATGCTGGCTGGGATGGAAGTCGCGCCGCTTGTAGTCGCGCCAAGGCTGGTACGTCTGGCGCACCAGGCCGCGTTTTCCGAACAGGAACCGCGCTGCGCTGGTCCAGGTGCCCCACTTCCACAGCGTGTCGTCGCGCCGCAGGTTGGCGACGGTCTGACGCAAGGTATCGACCAGGAAGATCGAAGTGATGCGGCGGAACCAGGTGATCCGCCAAGCGTGGCTGCCGCCTGCAGCCCGGTAAAGGTCGAACGCGGTCGACTTGTGCTCCGACTCTTCGGCGCTGTGCCACAGCCAGAGCGTCGACAGCCGCTGGTCGCTGCTGCCCATCAGGTCGGCGTTGCGCAACATCCAGTCGGCCAGGATCGCGGTGAAATGCTCGTTGGCAGCGGTGATGGCCAACATGTGGCGCGGGTCCTGGCCCTGCAGCAGTTTCATGCGTTCCTGCGCCCTTGGACCCCATTCGTTCACGAGGCCCTGGCGTTCCAGGTGGCCGTTGAAGAGGGCATGCAGCCGACGATGCGTGGCCTCCTGGCCGACGAAGCCCTGGACCTCGGCGCGGAACGTGTCCTGTTGTTCGGGCGGCAGCAACTTCAAGCCGGCGCGCACCGAGTCGATGAAAAACTGCTCGCCGACCGGAAAACTCATCGACAGCGCGTTGAACAGCGCGGAGCGGAACGCGTCTCCGCCGCACCAGTGGCGGTCGAACGGCGCTTCGAGGTCGATCAACAGACGGCGAACGACGAGGTCGGTCATGGCAAGAATCCAGGGGTGAGTGGCTGGTACGAACCTGTACCGCACACGTCATCATGGGACCGCCTTGTGGTACTGTCAAGTACCATCCATGCACCCAGCCTGCCGTGGCCGCCACCGACCGATCCACCTTCGCCTCCGCACCGCACCGCACCCGCCTGCTCGAGGGCATCGCGTCGGCGGTTGCTGGCAGGGGCTACGCGGACACGACCATCGGCGACATCGTGCGCGAGGCCGGCGTCTCGCGCCGGACTTTCTACGAGCATTTCGCGACCAAGGCCGAGTGCTTCGTGGCCCTCTACGAAGCGGCGAGCCGCCACACGCTGGGCGTGCTGCGGCAGGCCATCGATCCCGACCATGAGTGGCAGACCCAGCTGGACCACGCTCTGGTTGCCTATCTGGGCAGCATGGCGCGCAACCCGGCGCTGCTACGGACCTTGTCGATCGACATCCTCGGGCTGGGCGCCGAAGGCCTCGCAGCGCGGCGCCGCATGAATGGAGAGGTCGCCGGGTTCATGCTGGAGGTGGTCAACGGCGGCCCCGGCGGCGGCCGCCAGCAACCTCTGACCGGCGACATGGCGCTGGCGGTCGTCGGCGGCATCAACGAGCTGGTGCTGCGCGCGATCGAAGAGGGCCGCGCCGCCGAGCTGGTGAAGCTCGCGGTTCCGGCCGGTCAGCTGGTGCGCGCCGTCACGCAGGTCTGAGCACGGCCGCGCTGCGGCTTGCTCGTCTTCACGAATTCCTACCGCGCGCTTCAGGAACGTCCCACAGGCATGTCTGCGTTGGTCGCCTAGATTGGTTTTCCATCCCGTTCGTCCCGAACGCGATCACAACCTCACCAGGAGAAAACATGACCCAGGCCGTGGCCTACGAAGACGCGGTGGACCTGCTGGATGCAGACCACAAATCCGTCAAGGCACTGTTCATCACATTCAACGCGCTGTGCGAGGACGACGCTCCCACCGCCAAGAAACAGCAGATTGCCGAAAAGATCTGCGAGGCGCTGACCATCCATTCGCAGATCGAGGAGGAGATTTTCTATCCCCGGGTGCGCCAGGCAATTGGCGACGACGCCCTGATGGACGAGGCGCTTCACGAGCACGCCGAAGCAAAAGAAGAAATCGCGCTGATCCAGGGCATGGCTGCCGACGACGAGGGCTACGACGACAAGGTCAGGGAACTCGGCAAGGTGATCGACCAGCACGTGCGGGAAGAGCGCGAGCAGATCTTCCTGCAGGCGCGTGACGCGGACCTGGACCT
>JACMQP010000227.1 GCA_014376915.1 Ramlibacter sp. | reverse complement strand
GCCCCGAGTGCGGCACGGGTTCGCCGCGGGTGTTCGTCAACGCGCCGCGGCTGGCCTGCGTGAGCAGCGAGACGCGCAACGCGCGCGACACCAACGAGCGGGCCCAGCACGCGCCCCGCTCATCGCGCGACAGCGACAGCGGCAGCTATGCGCGCATGCGTCACCCCTCGGGTTGCGGCTGCTGCAGCACTGCCGGCAAACGTGGCAGCACGGTCACCGCCGCCAACGGCGCCAAGGCCTTCCCGACGAAGCGGCCCTGGATGATCAGCCACTGACAGCAATGAAAGCGAGAACGAGATGATCCACGGAGATATTTCCAGCAGCAAGGACACGGTCGGCGTTGCCGTTGTCAACTACAAGATGCCGCGCCTGCACACCAGGGCCGAAGTGCTGGACAACGCACGCAAGATCGCCGACATGGTGGTCGGCATGAAGTCCGGCTTGCCGGGCATGGACCTGGTGATCTTTCCGGAGTACAGCACCCACGGCATCATGTACGACGCCAAGGAGATGTACGAAACCGCCGCCGCCATCCCCGGCGACGAGACCGAAATCTTTTCGGCCGCCTGCCGCAAAGCCAAGGTCTGGGGCGTGTTCTCGCTGACAGGCGAGCGGCACGAGGAGCATCCCTACAAGGCGCCATACAACACGCTGATCCTGATGAACGACCAGGGCGAAATCGTTCAGAAGTACCGCAAGATCATGCCGTGGGTGCCGGTCGAGGGCTGGTACCCGGGCAACTGCACCTATGTCAGCGACGGTCCCAAAGGCCTGAAGATCAGCCTGATCATCTGCGACGACGGCAACTACCCCGAGATCTGGCGCGACTGCGCGATGCGCGGCGCCGAGCTGATCGTTCGCTGCCAGGGTTACATGTACCCGGCCAAGGAGCAGCAGATCCTGATCAGCAAGGCGATGGCCTTCGCCAACAACACCTACGTCGCCGTCGCCAATGCGGCAGGCTTCGACGGCGTGTACAGCTACTTCGGCCACTCCGCCATTATTGGCTTCGACGGGCGCACGCTGGGTGAATGCGGCGAAGAAGACTACGGCGTGCAGTACGCGGCGCTGTCGACCAGCCTGATCCGCGACTTCCGCAAGAACGGCCAGTCGGAGAACCATTTGTTCAAGCTGCTGCACCGGGGCTACACCGGCATGATCAATTCGCGCGAAGGCGACAAGGGAATGGCGGCCTGTCCGTACGACTTCTACAGCCGCTGGGTCAACGACCCCGAGGGCACGCGCAAGGCGGTGGAGGCGTTCACCCGTCCGATGGTCGGGACCGAGGAATGCCCGATCGAGGGCATTCCGAATCCCGCCGATGCCGGCCACCGCTGACGACCCATTGGCGGTTTGGCGGCTGACACGGGAGCCGTACTACCGGGCGGTCGGTCGCGAGCAGGCGTCGTTCGAAGCGGCTGCCGCGGCACGCCTGCCAGTGCTGCTGACCGGGCCCACCGGCTGCGGCAAGACCCGCTTCGTCGAACACATGGCCTGGCGGCTCAAGCGGCCGCTGGTGACCGTGGCCTGCCACGAGGACCTGACAGCCGGCGACCTGGCTGGCCGCTGGCTGCTGGACGCCGACGGCACCCGCTGGCAGGACGGGCCGCTGGCGCTGGCGGCTCGCTTCGGCGCCATCTGCTATCTTGACGAACTGGTCGAAGCGCGCAGCGACGCGGTTGTGGTGATGCATCCGCTGACCGACAGCCGCCGCGTGTTGCCGCTGGACCGGCGCGGCGAACTGCTGCACGCCCATCCCGACTTCCTGCTGGTGGCCAGCTACAACCCGCACGACCGCGGAATGCACCGCGCGCTCAAACCGTCGACGCGGCAGCGCTTCACCGCGCTGGCCTTCGACTATCCGCAGGCGGACACCGAGACGGCGATCGTGGCGCGCGAGACCGGCGTCGACGCCCTGTTGGCGGCGCGGCTGGTAGCGCTGGGCGCCCGCACCCGCCGACTGCGCGAGGACGGTCTGGAGGACGGCGCATCGACGCGCCTGCTGGTGCACGCCGGGCAATTGGTGCGCGCCGGCCTGTCGCCGCGCGACGCCTGCCTGCAGGCGGTGGCGGCGCCGCTCACCGACGACCCGGAACTCGCTGAGGTGCTCCGGCTGCTGGTCCATGCTTCGTTCGACTGAGACCTGGCTGCACGCGCTCTGGGGCACGACGGCGCAGATCGCGATCCTGGCGCCGGCCGAGGGCGCCGATCAGGACCAACGGGCGCAGCGGGCGATCCTGACCGATGCCGGCTCGCGCACCCTGCACCTGCCGCTGCCCGCGCAAGCCTCGCCCTCGCTGGCGCTGGCAGTCACCAGCCACGCTGCCGCCCATTGGCGGTTCGGCGGACCGCCGCAGCCGCGGGCCGGGCTCAAGCAAGTCCAGATGGCGCTGCTGGGAGTGCTGGAGGACGCGCGGGTCGAATGGCTGGCAGTGCAGGAATTGCCTGGCCTGCGCGCGTTTTGGTTGCCGTTCCACGTCGGCGAGGATGCGCCGTCGGGCCTGCAGTTCGACAGCCTGCTGGACCGGCTGGCGCGTAGCCTGCTCGATCCAGCGCACCAGGATCCGCATCCCTGGGTAACGCGGGCGCGGGCCATTTTCTTCGATCGCGACAACGGTTCGCTCGCGTTGCGCACGCAAGGCGAGGTGCGCGCAGCGGCATCGGCGCTGGGCAACGAGATCGGCCAGATGCGGTTGCCTTTCAATGCGGCAACTTACCGCCCGTTCGCCGCCTACCGCGACGATAACGCGCATCTGTGGCAGCCGGATGAAACGCTGCCGGCCTCCGACCAGCCGCTGGCAGCCGGCGCAAGCGACAACGCCGCTGGCGGCGAGCCATCCGATCATCGACCATCGACGGCGACACCGGTGCTTTACCAGGAGTGGGACTATCGCATCGGCCGCTACCGCCCGGCGTGGGCGCATGTCTACCAGTTGGATGCGAACGCCAATTTGCCAAGCCGGCGCCGCTTCGAGGACAGCGCCGTGCTACGGCGCCGAATGACGCGGGCACTTGCCGGCATGCGCGCCGGCCCGCCCCGTTCCGAGGGTCGGGCCGCCTGCGGCGACCAGTTCCATCCGGCCGCTTTAATCGACGCCAGTGTGGACAGGCGGCTGCGGCGCACCCCCGACGATCGCGTGTACCGGCGGCTGCTGTCACCCCGGGCCACGCTGTCGGTGCTGCTGCTGGTCGACGCCTCAGCTTCCACCAGCGCAGTCGCTGCCAGCGGGATGCGGCTGCTGGACCGGATGCTGACGGTGGTCCAGGCCTGCGTCGAGGCGCTTGAACGGACCGGACATTCCTGCGCGGCCCTGGCTTTCTGTTCGCGGACCCGGCACCGGGTCGACCTGCTCCAACTCAAGGACTGGGACGAGCGCGCCGACGATCCCGCTGTGCATTCCCGCTGGCAGGGCCTGGAGCCAGGCGGCTCGACCCGCACCGGCGCTGCGCTGCGGCACGCCATAGCCTGGATGCAAGCGCGGGGCACGCAAGCGGTCGGCAGCCGGCGCCAGATCCTGCTGGTGACCGACGGCGAACCGCACGACGTCGACGTGCACGATCCACGTTACCTCGCCCACGACCTGCGCCGCGCCATCGCAGAAGCTTGCCGGCTCGGAATCGGAGTCGGGTCACTGACCCCGGACGCGCTGGCACGCCGTGACACCCTGCACACCGAGCTGGCGCGGCTGCTGGCAGCGTAAGGTCCATCGGTCCTTGCCCTGCGCCAAAGCGGCATGTTTCTTACAATTGGTGCCATGAAGCCGATTACCTATACCCGTGGCCAGGCCCTGCCCGACCTGCTGGCCAGGCGCATCCTGGTGCTGGACGGGGCGATGGGCACCATGATCCAGCGCTTCAAGCTGACCGAGGCCGACTTTCGCGGCGACCGCTTCAAGGACCATCCCAAGGATCTGAAGAACAACGGCGAGCTGCTCAGCCTGACCCGGCCCGACGTGATTCGCGACATCCACGAGGGCTATCTCGCGGCCGGTGCCGACATCATCGAGACCAACACCTTCGGCGCCACCAGCATCGCCCAGGACGATTACCAGTTGGGATCGCTGGCCCGCGAGATGAATCTCGAGTCGGCGAAGATCGCCCGCGCCGCCGCCGACAAGTTCTCCACGCCCGACAGGCCGCGGTTCGTGGCCGGCGCCCTCGGCCCCACGCCCAAGACCGCCAGCATCAGCCCCGATGTGAACGATCCGGCCGCGCGCAACGTGGACTTCGAGACTCTGCGCGCTTCCTACTACGAGCAGGTGGAGGCGCTGGTGGAAGGCGGCAGCGACCTGCTGCTGGTGGAAACGATTTTCGACACGCTCAATGCCAAGGCGGCGCTGTTCGCGGTCGGCGAATACTTCGAGAAGTCGGGCCAGCGACTGCCGCTGATCATTAGCGGGACGGTCACTGACGCTTCCGGCCGGATCCTCAGCGGCCAGACCGTGAGCGCCTTCTGGTACAGCGTGCGCCATGCGCAGCCGCTGGCCGTGGGGCTGAACTGCGCGCTGGGTGCGGCGCTGATGCGTCCGTACATCCAGGAGCTGCATCGGGTGGCGGGCGACACGTTCATCAGCTGCTATCCGAACGCCGGTCTGCCCAACCCGATGAGCGAAACCGGCTTTGACGAGACCCCCGACGTCACGTCGCGGCTGCTGCGCGACTTCGCGGTTGAGGGCCTGGTCAACATCGTCGGTGGCTGCTGCGGCACGACACCGGAGCACATCGGCGCGATCCGCGATGCGGTCGTGCCGCTGCCGGCCCGCTCGCTCAAGCGCGCCTTCTTCTACAAGGAAACGGCTTAGGCTGTGGCTGGATGGCCGGCCGGCCGAAAATCCTTTTGCGGTCCGCGGTTCGGTGGACAATCCGTCGCCATGGATGCACTTGACCGGAAAATTCTTAAAGTCCTGCAGGCCGATGCCCGGGCCAGCCTGCAGCAGATCGGCCAGACTGTCGGCCTGAGCGCCTCGCCGTGCTGGGAGCGCATCAGGAAGATGGAGCTGGCCGGCGTGATCGAGGGCTACACGGTGCGCCTCAATGCCCAGGCGCTGGACCTGGCCGACACGGTCATGGTGCAGGTGACGCTCGACAGCCACTCGGACAACACGCTGGAGAAATTTGGCGAAAGCCTGGCGGCGATTCCCGAAGTGATCGAGGCCTACCTGGTCTCCGGCGAATATGACTACCTGCTGCGGGTGGCGGTGCGCGACACCCGCGATTACGAGCGGTTGCTGCGCGAGCGCCTGTACAAGATCAAGGGCATCCGGCACAGCAAATCCAGCTTCGTGCTGCGCACGCTCAAAAAGGCTGACCTGCCGCTTTGACGCGGCAGCCCGGCGGTCCCGGCGAGAATGTGGGATGAAAGCACCCAAGCGCCTGCAATCCCTGATCGACGAAGGCCTGATCGATACCGTGGTCCGCCAGCTCATGAGCGGCAAGGAGGCCATGGTCTACGTGGTGCGCCGCGGCGACGAAACGCTGTGCGCCAAGATCTACAAGGAAGCGACGCAGCGCAGCTTCCGCCAGGCCGTCGACTACACCGAGAACCGCAAGGTCAAGAACACCCGCCAGGCCCGGGCCATGGCCAAGGGCACGCGCTTCGGCCGGCAGGCGGCCGAGGCGGCGTGGCAAAGCGCCGAGGTCGATGCGCTGTACCGGCTGGCCGCAGCCGGAGTGCGGGTGCCCAAGCCGCACAACTTCTGGGACGGCGTGCTGTTGATGGAGCTGGTGACCGATGCGGACGGCGACGCGGCGCCCCGCCTGAACGACGTGAGCTTCACGCCCGCAGAAGCTCGCGCCCACCACGCCACGCTGCTCAAGGAAGTGGTGCGCATGCTTTGCGCCGGCGTCGTCCACGGCGACCTGTCGGAATTCAACATTCTGCTGGCCGCCGACGGGCCGGTGATCATCGACCTGCCGCAAGCCATCGATGCCGCCGGCAACAACCATGCGCCACGGATGCTGCTGCGCGACGTCGCCAATCTACGCGATTTCTTCGGCCAGTTCGCGCCGGAACTGCGCACCACCCAGTACGGCGCGGAGCTCTGGCAGCTGTACCAGGGCGGCCTGCTGGACACGGAGACCCTGCTGACGGGCCGTTTCGAGCAACAGCGTGGAACGGTGGACCTCAGCGCCGTGATGCGCGAGATCGATGCCGCGCGCGATGAGGATGCGGCGCGCAGGCTGCGGATGCAGGCGCCGGTTTGAGGTCTAGGCGTCCGTCACGTTCTCCGCGCCTTCGCAGACGCTGTCGGTGAACAGCAACGCGATGTGAAAGCCGACCCGGCGCCACTCGAGCACTTCCCGGTTCGCGTCCAGCCGGCCGCGATGCGACGGTTTGCCGACGAATTTCACGATCTCGTCGACGCTGCGGCCTTTCAACACGCCGAGGCGCTTGAAGCGGTTCTGCAGCCGCAGCGATTTCAGCGTGTAGATGAACGCCAGCAGGAGGGACGCCGCCAGGGCGTACAGGACGAGTGCGAGAAAGGTGGTCACGCCCCGATTGTCTCAGCGGCGGGCCGGCTGGATTAAAATCCGGCTAACTCAAGGAGCGCTGCAGCGGCCGGTCCCGGTCCGTCAGGCTTGAGGAATGCAAACGGCGCTCACCTTCCTTCCGCGACCAGCGGATCACACCAAGGTGAGCAAGATGCCGGACCACTCCGTTCCCCCCATGAAACTTTCGGGCCTCGAGCCCGTCACGATTGGCCGCGCCGAGTCGGTTGCGGACGCAGCGGAAGGTCAGGCCCCGATCGCCTCATTCGTGAATGTGGGCGAGCGGACCAACGTCACTGGCTCCAAGGCCTTCGCCCGCATGATCCTCAACGGCCAGTTCGAGGAAGCCCTGGCGGTCGCGCGGCAGCAGGTCGAAAACGGCGCCCAGATCATCGACATCAACATGGACGAAGCCATGCTGGACAGCAAGGCGGCCATGGTGCGCTTCCTTAACCTGATCGCCAGCGAGCCCGACATCGCCCGAGTGCCGATCATGGTGGACTCCTCCAAGTGGGAAGTGATCGAGGCCGGGCTGCGCTGCGTCCAGGGCAAAGGCATCGTCAACTCGATCTCGATGAAGGAGGGCGTGGGGGAGTTCAAGCGCCAGGCCACTCTGGTGCGCCGTTACGGCGCCGCCGCTGTCGTCATGGCCTTCGACGAGAAGGGCCAGGCCGACACCTACGAACGCAAGATCCGGATCTGCGAGCGGGCTTACCGGATCCTGGTCGACGAGGTCGACTTTCCGGCCGAGGACATCATCTTCGACCCCAACATCTTCGCGATCGCCACCGGCATCGAGGAGCACAACAATTACGCCGTCGACTTCATTGAAGCCACCAAGTGGATCAAGCAGAACCTGCCCGGCGCCAAGGTGAGCGGCGGCGTCTCCAACGTCAGCTTCAGCTTCCGCGGCAACGACCCGGTGCGCGAAGCGATCCACACCGTCTTTCTGTACCACGCGATCCAGGCCGGCATGGACATGGGCATCGTCAACGCCGGCATGGTCGGCGTCTACGACGAGCTCGAGCCGGTGCTGCGCGAGCGGGTCGAGGACGTCGTGCTGAACCGCCGCCCCGACGCCGGTGAACGGCTGGTGGAAATCGCCGAGTCAGCCAAAAGCGGCGCCAAGGACGAATCGAAGAAGAACGAGTGGCGCGCCGGCAGCGTGGACCAGCGCCTGTCGCACGCCCTCGTGTCCGGCATCACCGACTTCATCGTCGAGGACACCGAGGAGGCCTACCAGGCGATTCTCGCAAAGGGTGGACGGCCGCTGCACGTCATCGAGGGCCCACTCATGGACGGCATGAACATCGTCGGCGACCTGTTCGGTCAGGGCAAGATGTTCCTGCCCCAGGTGGTGAAGACGGCCCGCGTGATGAAGCAGGCCGTGGCCCACCTCATTCCCTACATCGAGGAAGAAAAGAAGCTGCAGGCCGCGGCGGGCCAGGACGTCAAGGCCAAAGGCAAGATCGTGATCGCCACCGTCAAGGGCGACGTGCACGACATCGGCAAAAACATCGTGACCGTTGTGCTCCAGTGCAACAATTTCGAGGTGGTGAACATGGGTGTGATGGTGCCCTGCCACGAGATCCTGGCCCGGGCGAAGGTCGAGGGCGCAGACATCGTCGGCCTGTCGGGGCTGATCACGCCCTCGCTGGAAGAGATGCAGTACGTCGCCGGCGAGATGCAAAAGGACGACCACTTCCGCATCCGGAAGATTCCGCTGCTGATCGGCGGCGCCACCTGCAGCCGTGTCCACACGGCGGTCAAGATCGCGCCGCATTACGAAGGCCCGGTGATTTACGTGCCCGATGCATCGCGCAGCGTCAGCGTGGCGCAGTCGCTGCTCTCCGACCAGGCCAGCAAGTACATCGCCGAGATCAACGCCGACTACGACAAGGTGCGGCACCAGTACGCCAACAAGAAGCAGGTGCCGCTCTGGCCGCTGGCCAGGGCCCGGGCCAACAGGACGCCGGTCGACTGGTCCGGCTACACGCCGCCGAAACCCAAGTTCATCGGCCGCCGCGTGTTCAAGAACTTCGACCTGGCCGAACTGGCCAAGGCCATCGACTGGGGCCCGTTTTTCCAGACCTGGGACCTGGCCGGACCGTTCCCCAGGATCCTCAAGGACGAGGTCGTCGGAACGGAGGCCGTGCGCGTCTACGCCGACGGCCAGCGCATGTTGAAGCGCCTCATTGAGGGCCGCTGGCTGACGGCCAGCGCAGTGATGGGTTTCTGGCCAGCCAACAGCGTCAACGACGACGACATCGCCCTCTACACCGACGAAACGCGCAGCGGCGTGGCGATGACCTGGTACGGCCTGCGCCAGCAGACCGTCAAGGAAGCCGTCGAGGGCAAGATGCGTCCCAGCCGGGCTCTGGCCGACTTCATCGCGCCGCGCGGCGTGCGCGACGACTACATCGGCGTGTTCGCTGTCACCACGGGCCTGGGCGTCGACAAGAAAGAGAAGTACTTCCTCGACGACCACGACGACTACTCCGCCATCATGCTCAAGGCCCTGGCCGACCGCCTGGCCGAGGCCTTTGCCGAGGCGCTGCACCAGCGCGTGCGCAAGGACCTGTGGGGTTACGCGCCGCAGGAGAGCCTGGACACCGAGGCGTTGATTGCCGAGAAGTACCAGGGCATCCGCCCTGCGCCCGGGTACCCGGCCTGCCCCGACCACAGTGTCAAGGCCGACATGTTCCGGTTGCTACAGGCGCAGGACATCGGCATGGAGCTGACCGAGAGCATGGCGATGCTGCCGGCGGCCAGCGTCAGCGGTTTCTATTTCAGCCACCCCGAGAGCACCTACTTCAGCGTCGGCAAGATCGGCGCGGACCAGGTCGAGGACCAGGCCCGGCGCCGCGGCGCCGACGTGGCCTTGCTGCAGCGGCTGCTGGCGCCCAACCTCTAGGCCTTGCTGTCGCCAAGGCCCGTGGCTGGGCCAGCGCCAGCACCGCGCCGCAACTGCCGGCCAGCAGCCCGCCCAGGAAGGTGAGGGTGATGATTGCGCGGCGCCCGGCAGCGCCCAGGCGGCGCAGAAGCCGAAGAGGCTGTGGTCGATCGCCTCAGACCGCCAGCCGCCGGTACTGCACCGCCTCCGCGACATGCGCGACACGCGTCGCGTCCGAGCCGGCGAGGTCGGCGATGGTGCGGGCGACCTTCATCGCCCGGTGGGTGGCGCGCGCGCTCCAGCCCAGTCGGGCCGCCGCCATGTGCAGGAATCTGGCGGCATCGGCCTCGAGCCCGACGTACTGGTCGATCTCGACTCCCTGCAGCGCGTGGTTGGCTTTGCCCTGCCGCCCGATCGCATGGTCGCGCGCCTGGAGGCTGCGTCCGCGTACGGCCTGCGTCCCTTCGCCCGGTGCCGCGTGCAGCAGTTCGTCGGCGGACAGCGGCGGCACGTCCACGTGCAGGTCGATCCGGTCCAGCAGCGGCCCGCTCAACTTGCCCTGGTAGCGCGCCACCTGGTCGGGCGTGCAGCGGCAGGCCCTGTGCGGTGAGCCGCGCCAGCCGCACGGACAGGGGTTCATTGCCGCGATGAACTGGAAGCGCGCCGGGAACTCCTCGCGCCGGGCGGCGCGGGCAATGGTGATCTGACCGGTTTCCAGCGGCTCGCGCAGCGCCTCCAGCGCGGCCCGCGGAAACTCCGGCAGCTCGTCGAGGAACAGCACCCCGTGGTGGGCCAGCGAGATCTCCCCGGGCCTGGGCGGTGAACCGCCGCCGACCATCGCCACCGCGCTGGCGGAATGGTGGGGCGAGCAGGTCGGCCGTAGCGACCAGCGCTCCAGAGAGAAGCGGCCGCACAGACTGGCGATGGCCGCGCTTTCCAGCGCTTCCTGCACCGTCATCGGCGGCAGCAGGCCGGCGAAGCGGTGCGCCAGCATCGACTTGCCCGCGCCCGGCGGACCTGAAAGCAAGACGCTGTGCCCGCCCGCCGCGGCGATCTCCAGCGCCCGGCGCGCCCCGGCCTGGCCCTTGACGTCGGCCAGGTCCAGATAGCTTGCCGTGGCCGCGACCGGCCGGGGCACGACGCAGCTCCAGGCTTCAGCCGGCTCGCCGCCATCCTTCGGCAGGAACTGGCGCACCACGTCCAGCAGGTGGGCGGCGCGATAAACGCGGGCGCCAGGGACCAGTGCCGCCTCCTCCGCGCTGCCCGGGGGCAGCACCAGCCGGGTGGCGATACCGCGGGCCTGCAGCGCCAGGCTGGTGGCCAGCGCGCCGCGCACCGGCCGCAGCTCGCCCGACAAGGACAACTCGCCCGCGAACTCATGACCGGCCAGTCGGGCGCCGTCGATCTGGCCGCTGGCCGCCAGCAGCCCCAAGGCGATCGGCAGGTCGAAGCGGCCCGAGTCCTTGGGCAGGTCTGCCGGCGCCAGGTTGACGGTGATGCGTTTGTTGGCTGGAAATTCCAGCCCGCTATTCTGGATCGCGGAGCGAACGCGCTCGCGCGCCTCCTTGACTTCGACGTCGGCCAGCCCGACAAGCGTGAACGACGGCAAACCATTCGCCAGGTGTACCTCGACCGTGACGGCGGCGGCATCCAGTCCCAGCAGCGCGCGGCTTTGCACCAAACACAGGCTCATCATTCTCCCTCTCCTCATATAGGTGCATGCGGGGCTTTGGTGCGACGGGTGCACCCAGGTTCGCACCTTCGTGGTGCAACGACGCGGTGATGCGGCGCTCCTGATCACAACGGCTGTGCCACCGCGAAGGTGCACCGGAATTAGTTCCGGTACCTTTTGGCACGCTCCCTGCTTAGTTTACGGGTCCCCTATCAATCCCTCAGGAGAAACCGTGCAAATCAAGAAGACCCAGATGATCGTTCTGTCCGCCCTCGCATTGTCTGGCGGCGCTTTTGCCCAGGACAAGGCGCCGGAACCGGAATACACCCTTTCCTACAACATCGGCGCCGTCACCGACTACCGGTTCCGCGGCATCTCGCAGACGTCCAAGAAGCCCGCGATCCAGGGCGGAATCGACTTCGCCCACAAGAGCGGGTTTTACCTTGGGACATTCGTCTCCAACGTCAAATGGGTCAAGGACTTCAACGGAGCCACCAAGGGCGCTTACGAGCTGGACCTGTACGGCGGCTACAAGGGCGAGATCATGAAGGACCTCGCGTACGACGTGGGCCTCATCACCTACCGGTACCCTGGCAACAATTCCGGCGCTGCCGGGACTCCCGGCGCGGGCTTGTACACCAAGGCCGACACCAACGAGATTTACGGTGCTCTGACCTACACCATCTACACCGCCAAGTACAGCCGCAGTCTGGGCAACTTTCTGGGCAACCCGGGCAGCTCGGGCAGCGACTACATCGAACTGGCCGCCGGCTTCGATCTGGGCAGCGGCTTCACCCTCACGCCGCACATCGGACACCAGCGCGTGAAAAACACAGCGAA
Source organism: Ramlibacter sp. (assembly GCA_014376915.1). The sequence goes on along the minus strand of JACMQP010000227.1, from coordinate 591 downwards.
CGCGAACTACACCGACTATTCGCTGACCGTCGCCAAGGATTTCGGCAACGGTGTGTCTGCGAGCGCAGCCGCGATCGGTTCGGACGCGAAGCGCGTTTTCTACACGGACCTGAACGGCAAGTACATCGGCAACAGCACGATCGTCCTCGGCGTCAAGTACAGCTTCTAACCCCTTCCTCTCAAGGAGAAGACGATGAAACTCGTAACCGCGATCATCAAACCGTTCAAGCTGGACGAAGTGCGCGAAGCGCTCTCCGGCATCGGCGTGCAGGGCATCACCGTGACCGAGGTGAAGGGCTTTGGCCGGCAGAAGGGCCACACCGAGCTGTACCGCGGCGCGGAATACGTGGTGGACTTCCTGCCCAAGGTGAAGATCGAGGCGGCGGTCTCCGACGACCTCGTCGAGCGCGTCATCGAAGCGGTGGAGGCTGCTGCCCGCACCGGCAAGATCGGCGACGGCAAGGTCTTCGTCTACGACCTCGAGCAGGTCGTGCGCATCCGCACCGGCGAAACCGGCAAGGAAGCCCTTTAACTCCACCCCACAGCAGAAAGAAACGAGACCATGAGAAAGCTACTTGCCAGCCTGGGCCT
>JACMQP010000226.1 GCA_014376915.1 Ramlibacter sp. | reverse complement strand
GGCTCTGCTGACGTTGGGCAGGCGGTGCAGCAGCGTGTCGCACACCGGGCCCGGGGCGGCGACCGCCATGGGCTGGGCCATGGGCGCCGGGGCCTTCTTCGCCGGCGCGAGCGGCGCCGCCCACACCCCGCTCACCAGCGCCAACGGAAGCAGGCAACGCGTGAGCAGGAGACGGACGGAACTCAGCGGCGACGGCATGGATCGGGTTTTGACAATAGGATAAGCGATGCCGGCCAGGGACAGCGTGGCGCGGGCATCAGGCTTCTCGTCGCCCTTGTCCTGCGTGCAGAGCAGCCCGTCGCAGCGCGCAACGGCGCAGCACGTCTTGTTCCGCACGATTCGTTTATTATTATTCATGAAATTTCATGCAATGGAGAAGCCGTTGAATCCCCCACGCCAAGCCCAGCCGCCGAGCTTCTCGTCGCAGGAATTCCGCACCGCGCTCGGAATGTTTGCGACCGGAGTCACCATCGTCACGGCCCGGGCGCCAGACGGCAAGGTGATCGGCCTGACGGCCAACTCGTTCAACTCGGTGTCGCTGCAGCCGCCACTGGTGCTGTGGAGCCTGGCCCGCGCGGCGGCGTCGCTGTCCGCTTTCAGCAATGGCTCGCACTACGCGATCAACGTGCTGGCCGCCGACCAGAAGGCGCTGGCAGAACGCTTCGCACTGCGCGGCGCGGACCGCTGGAAGGACGTTGTGTTCGCCGAGGGCGTCGGCGGCGCGCCGCTGCTGGACGGCGCGGCCGCCACCTTCGAATGTTTCAACCGCAGCCGCTACGAGGAAGGCGACCACATCATCTTCGTCGGGGAGGTCGAGCGCTGCAGCCACCGTCCCGGGGCATCGCCTCTGCTGTTCCACGGCGGGCGGTTCTATACCGAGCATCCACTCTAGGACCCCGCAATGTCAGCGAACCGGTTCGTCGATGGCTACCTCGGCTACCTGCTGGGGCAGGCCAACCACGCGCTGTACAAGGAGTTCGACGGCCACGTGCGCGCCGCCGGGCTGACCTCGATCGAATGGCGGGTGCTGGCGACGCTGCACGACGGCGAGCCGCTCACCATCAGCCAGCTGGCGCACGAGGTGCTGTCCAAGCAGCCGACGGTCACCAAGCTGGTCCAGCGCATGACCGAGCAGGGCTGGTTGGCGCTACAGGACGATCCGCTCGACCAGCGCCGCACGCTGGTCAGCGTCACGGCTGCCGGTCGCAAGCTGGTTCGGCCGCTGGTCGCCAGAGCTCGCGACCACGAGGAGAAGTCGCTGCGGTCGCTGGGTGCTTCGGAAAAGACCGCGTTGCGCAAGTTGCTGGCGAAGCTGAAATAGGGCCCCCGGGCCTGAGGCCGCCATGAAGCCACGCCCTCAGCGCGACCCCAGCCCCGCCGCGTGAAAACGCAGATGGTCGCCGACGAAGCTGGAGACAAAATAGTAGCCGTGGTCGTAGCCAGCCTGGCGCCGCAACGTCAGCGGCTGGCCGGCGGCTTCGCAGGCGGCCTCGAACAGGTGCGGATGCAGCTGTTCCGCCAGGAATTTGTCCTCGGTGCCCTGGTCCACCAGGATGCCGCCGGGGTAAGGCGCGCTGTCGTGCTCCGCCATCAGCTCGGTGGCGTCGTGGCCCATCCAGGCCGTGCGGTCGGCGCCGAGATAGCCGGTAAAGGCCTTCTCGCCCCAGGGACAGCGGCTGGGCGCGCAGATCGGCGCCAGCGCCGACAACGTGCGGAACCGGCCTGGATGCCGCAGGGCCAGTGTCAGCGCGCCGTGGCCGCCCATCGAGTGGCCGAAGATGCCGGTTCGTTCGGCGTCGACCGGCAGTTCCGCCGCCAGCATGGGCAGCAGCTCCTTCATCAGCCAGCTCTCCATCCGCCAGTAGGCCGACCAGGGCGCGTGCGTTGCATCGAGGTAGAAGCCGGCACCGACGCCGAAGTCCCAGCTGTCCGCTTCACCATGCAGCCTGGCGCCGCGCGGGCTGGTGTCGGGCGCGATCAGCACCAGTCCCAGCTCGGCGGCGACGCGCTGGGCGCCGGCCTTCATCGCGAAGGTTTCCTCGGTGCAGGTCAGGCCCGCGAGATACATCACGGCCGGCAGCTTCGCGCCGCCCGCCGCCTGCGGCGGCAGGTAGACCGAGAACTTCATCGGCAGCGCGACCTGCACCGATTCGTGGCTGCAGAACAGCTGGCGCCCGCCGAAGCAGGCGTGCTCGCTGACGATGTCGAAGGCGGCCATGTCAGTAGATCACCACACCGCGAATCGACTCGCCGCGCTTCATCAGATCGAAGCCCTCGTTGATCTTTTCCAGCGGCATGGTGTGGGTGATCAGGTCGTCGATGTTGATCTTGCCCTCCATGTACCAGTCGACGATCTTCGGCACGTCGGTCCGGCCGCGGGCGCCACCGAAGGCCGAGCCTTCCCAGTGCCTGCCCGTCACCAGCTGGAACGGCCGCGTGCTGATTTCGGCGCCAGCCTCGGCCACCCCGATGATGATGCTGCGGCCCCAGCCCTTGTGCGTGCACTCCAGCGCCTGGCGCATCACCTTGGTGTTGCCGATGCACTCGAAGCTGTAGTCGGCCCCGCCATCGGTCAGCTGCACGATCGCGTCGACGATGTTCTCGTGCTCCTTCGGGTTGAGGAAATGCGTCATGCCGAACTTGCGCGCCATCGCTTCGCGCGCCGGGTTCAGGTCCACGCCGATGATCTTGTCCGCGCCGACCATCTTCGCGCCCTGGATCACGTTCAGGCCGATGCCGCCCAGGCCGAACACCACGACGTTGGCGCCCGCCTCCACCTTGGCCGTGAAGATCACGGCGCCGATGCCGGTGGTGACTCCACAGCCGATGTAGCAGACTTTGTCGAACGGCGCGTCCTCGCGGATCTTGGCCAGCGAGATCTCCGGCGCCACGGTGTAATTGCTGAAGGTACTGGTGCCCATGTAGTGGAAGATCGGCTTGCCGTCCAGGCTGAAGCGGCTGGTGGCGTCGGGCATCAGCCCCTTGCCTTGCGTGCCGCGAATTAGCTGGCACAGATTGGTCTTGCGGGAGAGGCAAAACTTGCAGGTGCGACATTCGGGGGTATACAGCGGAATGACGTGGTCGCCCTTCTTGAGTGTGGTCACACCGGGGCCAACGTC